>URZO01000107.1 GCA_900552465.1 uncultured Parabacteroides sp.
AAGCACTCAAATCCTGTCATACGGAGTTTGTTCATATCTACGGTGCGGCTTTCTTTACATAAAGAGAGGCTTTTCCTTCGGGGAGAGCCTCTTCTTATTTTGATATATCCTGCTCTTTACAGGATTGTTACACTGACTCGTTTTCCTAACCCCTGGAATATTTTATATAGGGTCGATAACTGTATATCGCATTTGCCATTTTCCAGACGTGAGATATAGCTTTTCTTCGTCCCTATTTTGTCGGCAAGTTGCTGTTGGGTAAGGCCGGCTTTGCGGCGTTCTTCTTTAAGACGTTCGGCGAGAATGAATGCTTCGGTTTCTTCTTCGAATTGACTGCGTTCAGGTGTTCCCTTCACTCCATATTCGATATCCAACAATTCGTCAAAAGTTTGACATTGCATTAATTGTTCTTTCTTTTTCTCACTTAAATATATATCTTTCATTTCTTTTATTTTTTTTGTTCGTTAAAATATTCATCCATAATTCGTTTTGCTTGTCTTATTTCCTTTTGCGGAGTCTTTTGGGTCTTTTTCTGGAATCCGTTAAAAAGGATGACGAGTTTAACCCCTTGATGCCTGTCAAATGTTTGAAATATTTTTCCGGTATAACATTTTCTGTTCGTATTAGCTCTAATACATAGTTGACTTTTGTTCTTACATCTAAAGGTAATAATTTATAAAACTCAATGTAATAGGTCTTATAAATTTCAATAGTACGTTTATATTCCATAGCTAAGATTATTTGTTTGTCAATGCAAAGTTAACTAATTAATTTACTTTTACAACTAATCTGCTGAAAAAAAGGACTTGTCTGTTTTTTCTTTGTATATTTACACACCAAGAATTAAACACACTAAACTAAGTTTTTATGTTACTGCCAAAACAGTCTCGCAAATGTGTAACCGGGCTGGCTATTGCCTGTTCGTTACTATTAATTTCCTGCGCTCCTAAGGAGGTTCAGCAGGTGAATCTTATTCCTAAGCCGGCACAGATGTTGATGACCGGAGGTGCTTTTCAAATCGATAGTGCCGCTTTGTTCGGCGAGCAATCTTCTCAAGGAGTAAATACCGTAATCGATAATGCCTGGTCGGGCAGTCCGGAGGGATACCAGTTGGATGTCACGGCAAAAGGGATCGACCTGCGGGCCGGTTCCAGAGATGGTTTGTTCTATGGTTTGCAAACATTGCGTCAATTATATCAAAACGGATACATCCCTTGTGTTTCGATCATCGACAATCCCCGTTTTAAATATAGAGGGTTACATCTGGATGTCTCCCGGCATTTCTTTCCGAAAGAGGAGGTGATGAAGTTGCTGAATGTTATGTCTTCCTATAAGTTGAATACGTTACATATGCATCTGACGGATGCCGGAGGATGGCGTATCGAGATGGATAAATATCCGAAACTGACTTCCGAAACGGCTTTCCGTACCGAGTCGGATTGGCGGAAATGGTGGGATGGACATGACCGCAAGTACCTGCCGGAAGGAACTCCCGGTGCTTATGGCGGTTATTATACGAAAGAGGATATTCGGGAGATCGTGGAACATGCTGCGTCCAGACATATTAATATAATCCCGGAAATAGAGTTTCCCGGGCATTCGGAAGAGGTGCTGATGGCTTATCCGGAGCTGAGTTGTTCGGGCAAACCATATCAGAACGGTGATTTTTGCATCGGTAACGACAAGTCGTTCACTTTTATGGAAGATGTACTGACGGAAGTGATGGAACTTTTTCCTTCCGGGTATATTCATATCGGAGGGGATGAAGCTGGTAAATCGGCTTGGAAAACCTGTCCGAAGTGCCAGGCGTTGATGAAGAAAAACGGGATGGAGAGCGTTGATGAACTCCAGAGTTATATGATCCACCGGGCGGAAGAGTTTCTGAACTCGAAAGGCCGTAAGCTGATCGGCTGGGATGAAATTCTGGAAGGCGGTTTGGCTCCCGATGCGACTGTCATGTCCTGGCGAGGGGAGGATGGAGGCATCAAATCGGTCCGGATGGGGCATGATGTCGTGATGACGCCCGGTAATTATATGTATTTTGATTTTTACCAGGCCGATCCGAAGACACAGCCGTATGCGATTGGCGGTTATACACCGGTTAAGAAAGTGTATAGTTATAATCCTGTCCCGGTCGACTCGCTGACTGCAGAGGAAAGCAAGCATATTCTCGGTGTACAGGCCAATACGTGGACGGAATATATCCAGACACCGGAACATTTGGAATACATGATGTTCCCGCGTGCCCTCGCCGTAGCGGAAATAGGCTGGACGCCGCAAGAACTGCGGACATGGGATGATTTCAAGCCTCGGATGAATGCACATATCCCGAAACTGCAGGCAATGGGTATCAATACGTTTACACTTTCGGACGAGCTGGAAGTGACGATGCGCGTCGACACGGTCGGCAAGCGGATCGAAGTCATACTGGATGCCGAGAAATATCCGGCAGAAGTACGTTATACAACCGACGGCTCTGTCCCGACTGCTTCATCGGCTTTATATACCGCTCCGATTGTTGTAACCGATTCGGCTTATATCAAAGCTGCTATTTTCCGGGATGGCATCCTGCAGGGAACGCCGACCGAAAAGAAGGTCGATTACCATCGTGGAATCAATAAACCTATACATTATAATAGTAGGTTGTACAAAGGTTATATGGCCGGGGGCATGAATGCACTGCTGGATGGCTATCGTGGCGGATTGACCTACCTGGACGGACGTTGGCAGGGGTATCTGAATGATCTGGATTGTGTGATCGATATGGAGGAAGTAACAGATATCCATAAAGTGTCCGCCCGGTTCATGCAGTTGACCGGTCCGGGCGTATTCCAGCCGGGGCAGGTGGAGTTGTTAACGTCGGAAGATGGTGAAAACTTTACCTCTCAGGGAATTGTTCCAACAACAATCCCGGCGGACGATCCGAACCTGCTGTTTCAGGAATATACATTCAATGGAAACTGGAAAGCCCGCTATATCCGCCTGAAGGCAGCGGAGGTGAACAAAGGGTTTATTTTTACGGATGAGATCGTTGTATGGTAAATTGAGAATTAAGAATTAAAAATGAAGAAATATGAAGATATTGTTGTTTTCTTTTCTATTGAGTTGCTGTTCTGCGCTGCTTTCCGCGCAACAGCCGGCAGATTATGTGAACCCGTTTATCGGAACGAGTAACTATGGGACGACTAATCCCGGAGCCATCTGTCCGCAAGGGATGATGAGCGTTACCCCGTTCAATGTGATGGGCTCGAAAAGTAATAAATTCGATAAGGACAGCCAGTGGTGGTCTACTCCTTATTCGGCCGACAATAATTTTTTTACCGGCTATGCACATGTTAACCTGAGCGGAGTTGGTTGCCCCGAACTGGGTAGCCTTTTGCTGATGCCGACAGCGGGCGAATTGAATGTGGACTACCATGAGTATGGCAGCGGATATAAGGATGAAGTGGCTCATCCCGGCTATTACAGCAATCTGTTGACCAAATATAATATCAAGACCGAAGCAACCGCTTCGATGCGTACCGGATTGACCCGTTTTACCTTTCCGAAAGGGCAGGGGAACATCCTGTTGAACCTGGGTGAAGGGCTGACGAATGAAACCGGAGCGACTGTCCGCATGGTCAGCGACACGGAAATAGAAGGCAGCAAACTGCTCGGTACTTTCTGTTATAATCCGCAAGCCGTTTTCCCGATCTACTTTGTGATGAAGGTTAGCAAAGCTCCTAAGCAAGTCGGTTATTGGAAGAAACAGCGTGAGATGAAAGGTGTGGAGGCTGATTGGGATATCTATTCCGGCAAATATAAATTGTACACTAAGTATAACCGTGAGATGAGCGGCGACGACATTGGCGTTTGGTTCACATATGACACAGATGAAAATGAGGTGATCGAAGTGAAGATGGGTGTTTCCTTTGTCAGCATCGAGAATGCACGCCTGAACATGAATACCGAACAGCCGGACTTCAACTTCGACAAGGTGCGTGCGGCTGCTGGTCAGATGTGGAACGACGACCTGTCACGCGTACAGGTTGAAGGAGGGACGCAGGATGATAAGACTATCTTTTATACCGCGATGTACCACTTGCTGATCCATCCGAATATCATCCAGGATGTGAACGGCGAATATCCGATGATGGAAAGCCTGAAAGTCGGCCATACGACCGGAAACCGGTATACGGTCTTCTCCCTCTGGGATACGTATCGGAATGTCAGTACCCTGATGACCTTGCTCTATCCGGAAAAGCAGCTCGATATTATCCGTACGATGATCGATATGTATAAGGAAAGCGGCTGGCTCCCGAAGTGGGAACTCTACGGACGCGAGACGCTGACAATGGAAGGTGACCCGTCCATCCCTTATATTGTGGATGCCTATATGCGCGGTTTGCGTGATTATGATATTGAGACGGCTTACGAAGGTATGCGCAAAGGCGCTACCACACCAGGTGAATTCAACCTGCTCCGCCCGGACAACAACGACTATATGAGCAAGGGATATGTCCCGTTGCGCGAGCAGTATGACAATTCCGTTTCCCACGCTCTGGAATATTATATTGCCGATTGGAACCTCTCCTTGTTAGCGAATGCATTAGGTAAGAAAGAAGACGCCAAGTTGTTTCGCGAACGTGCGATGGGGTATAAACATTATTACAGCAAGGAATACGGCACGCTCCGCCCGATACTTCCCGATGGTACGTTCTATTCACCTTTCGATCCGAAACAGGGTGAAAATTTCGAGCCGAGCCCCGGTTTCCATGAAGGGAATGCCTGGAACTATACGTTCTATGTGCCTCATGATATCATGGGGTTAGCTAAGTTGATGGGAGGCCCGAAAAAGTTCGTGGACCGCTTGCAGATGGTCTTCGATAAGGGCTATTACGATATGGCAAACGAACCGGATATCGCCTATCCCTACCTGTTCAGCTATTTCAAGGGAGAAGCCTGGCGCACGCAGAAGCTCGTCCGCGAACTGTTAGGCAAGTATTACCACAACGCGCCGAACGGCCTTCCCGGCAACGATGATACCGGCACGATGTCGACCTGGGCTATCTTTTCAATGATGGGCTTCTATCCGGCCTGTCCCGGCGATCTGGATTACGTGCTGACCTCGCCGACCTTCAATAAGGTGACGATCCGGTTAGACAAGAAATTCTATCCGAAAGGAGAGTTAGTGATCGAATCCACTCATCAGACTCCGGAAGATATCTATATTAAGGAAGTGACCGCCGGCGGAAAGAAGCTGAAAGGCTATACGATTTCACAACACGAGTTGGTGAATGCCGGAACATTACGGTTTATCCTGGATAGCAAGAAATAAAACTCAAAACTTTTCCTATCCCAAAGCCCGCCTGTAGTTTAGCGGAGACGTTCCGGTGTGTTTCTTGAAATAACGCCCGAAGAACGACTGATCCGGAAACTGCAGGCGGTTTGCTATTTCCTGTATGCTCAGATCGGTGGATTCCAGCATTACTTTTATTTCCAGGATGACATGCATATCGATGATGTGTTTGGCCGTCTTGCCTGTCACTTCCTGTACGATAGCGGAAAGGTAGCGGGACGTGATGAACAGTTCGTTCGCATAAAAACCGACCTCGCGCTGGGTGGTGCAATGTTTGTGGACTAATGCAATGAAACGTTTGAAAAGCTGGTCTTTGCGATCGGTACCTTCAATCTGTTTGCGGGTGAACCACCGGTGCGTCTTTTCATATACATTCAGAAGAAAACATTGGAGATGATTCCGGATAATGATATCGCGGAAGCGGTGTTCGCGGTCCAGATAGATCGCCTCGGTGGCAATCATCAGGCCGTTAATGGCCTCGATGCAGTCATCCGGAAACGTAAAAGAGGGATTCTCTTTCAGGAAATGGAAGAAGGAAGGTTCCAGATGGATGGTAATCTCTCGTAATAACTGTTCCGAGAAGTAACAATAAGAAACTTCGAAGTCGGTGCTCGATTCTGTCAGGCGCAGAATAGTGCCCGGCTGAATGATGACCTGCGTATTTTTGACTATATCGTATTCTTTCAGGTCGATATTCAAGTGTGCATGCCCTTTCCGGCAAAAGAATATGCCGGGATCACTTAATTTTATCAGGCGATTATGAAATTCCTCCATCCGACCAGTCCTGGCTACGAACGGTTCACTTTCCGTTGTTCTAAATATACGCATACTTGTTCCTATTTTGACGTAAAAGTACGGATTGTATCTGACTTTTTGTGTCTTCTGTTCCGGTTTTGAACAATCGAGGCTAATAAATGAACTGATTTGTCGCGAGATTCCGGTCTACCTTTGCTGCCGAATTAAAGATTGGACAATGACAATGATGAACAAAACAAGTATGCGACTGATGATGATTATCAGTTGTGCAACATTGGCGGTGTCGTGCAAGCAGGCACCCGCAGTACAAACAGAAGCAGAGTATGCCGTGTTGAAGGTGCAGCCTTCGGACAAGGTGATCTCCACTTCCTATTCGGCAACAATCCGCGGACGTCAGGATATCGATATCTATCCTCAGGTATCCGGTTTTATAACTAAATTATGTGTAGAGGAGGGACAGGCCGTCCGTCGTGGACAGGTGTTGTTTGTGATCGACCAGGTTCCTTATCTGGCCGCTTTACAGACGGCAGAAGCAAATGTGGAAGCCGCTACGGCTTCACTGGCAACGGCAAAGTTGACGTATGACAGCAAGAAAGAACTCCGGGCGAAGAACGTCGTTTCCGATTTTGACCTGAAAACAGCCGAGAATGCCTGGCTGAGCGCAAAGGCCCAGTTGGCCCAGATGAAGGCGCAGGAACTGAGCGCCCGCAATAATTTCTCCTATACGGAAGTCAAAAGCCCGTGTGACGGCGTGGTCGGTACTTTGCCGTACCGTGTCGGCGCACTGGTCAGTGCCAACCTGCCGCAACCGTTGACAACTGTTTCCGACAACTCGGATATGTATGTCTATTTCTCGATGACGGAGAACCAGCTACTGGCACTGACACGCCAGTACGGGTCGAAAGCCGAGGCATTGAAAGAGATGCCGGAAGTGGAATTGCAACTGAACGACAAATCTGTTTATTCCGAAAAGGGCAAGATCGAGACGATCAGCGGAGTAGTCGACCGCAACACCGGAACTGCCAGCCTGCGCGCCGTTTTCCCGAATGAAAGCGGGCTGCTGTATAGCGGGACATCCGGCAACGTCATCCTGCCTGTTGCCAAAACGGGAACTCTCGTGATTCCGCAGATTACTACCTTTGAGATACAGGATAAGGTCTATGTGTATAAGGTGGTAGACGGAAAAGCCACGTCGGCCCCGGTCAGCGTGACCCGTGTGAACGGCGGACAGGAATATATCGTCGACGAAGGGTTGAAAGAAGGAGATGTTATTGTGGCGGAAGGCGTTGGCTTGCTGCGTGAAGGAACTCCCATTAAAGTAAAACAAAACTAAGGTAAGAAGATGAATTTAAGAACCTTTATAGAACGCCCCATTCTGTCGGCTGTAATCTCTATTTCGATAGTTGTTGTGGGGATCATCGGGCTGTTTACATTGCCCGTCGAACAATATCCCGATATTGCGCCGCCAACCATACAGGTCAGCACGACCTACTTCGGGGCAAGCGCGGAAACGTTGTTGAAGAGTGTCGTAGCCCCGCTGGAAGAGGCTATCAACGGTGTGGAAGACATGACGTATATGACCTCGACTGCTTCCAATGCCGGTACGGTCAGTATCACCGTCTACTTTAAGCAGGGTACGAACCCGGATATGGCAGCCGTTAACGTGCAGAACCGTGTCTCGAAAGCAACCGGGCAGCTGCCGGCCGAAGTGACGCAGGTAGGCGTCACCACCTCCAAACGGCAGACCAGTATATTGCAGATGTTTTCGCTACATAGCCCGGATGACACGTACGACGAGAAGTTCCTCTCCAACTATATCAGCATCAACCTGAAACCCTCTATCCTCCGTATACAGGGTGTGGGCGACATGATGATTATGGGCGGTGACTACAGTATGCGTATCTGGATGAAACCGGATGTGATGGCCCAGTATAAATTGATCCCTACGGACGTAAGCCAGGTGCTTGCCGAGCAGAATATCGAATCGGCGACCGGTTCTTTCGGTGAGAACTCCGATGAGACATACCAGTACACCATGAAATATACCGGACGTCTGATCACACCGGAAGAGTTCGGCGAGATCGTCATCCGTTCGACCGACGATGGCGAAGTCCTGAAACTGAAAGATATTGCCGATATCGAAATGGGAGAGGAAAGCTACGCCTACCACGGTAATATGGACGGGCATCCCGGTATTTCCTGTATGATCTTCCAGACGGCCGGCTCGAACGCGACGGAGGTAAACGAGAACATCGACGCCTTTCTGGAAGAGGCGCGGAAAGATTTGCCCAAAGGGGTGGAGCTGACTCCGGTGATGAGTTCCAACGACTTCCTTTTCGCTTCGATCCATGAGGTGATCAAGACGTTGTTAGAGGCGATCCTGTTGGTTATCCTCGTCGTATATGTTTTCTTGCAGGATATCCGCTCTACGGTTATTCCGTTGGTGGGGATTGTGGTCTCGCTGATCGGTACGTTTGCGTTTATGTCTATTGCCGGGTTCAGCATCAACCTGATTACGTTGTTTGCCTTGGTGCTGGTGATCGGTACGGTGGTGGACGATGCCATAGTCGTGGTCGAGGCCGTGCAGGCGCGCTTCGATGTGGGCTACCGTTCTTCCTATATGGCAAGTATCGATGCGATGAAGGGGATCAGTAATGCCGTTATCACCTCCTCGCTCGTGTTTATGGCGGTGTTTATCCCGGTTTCGTTTATGAGCGGGACGTCCGGAACTTTCTATACGCAGTTTGGTCTGACGATGGCGGTGGCTGTCGGTATATCGGCGGTCAATGCCTTGACGTTGAGTCCGGCGCTTTGTGCGCTTTTCCTGAAACCGTATATCAATGAAGACGGTACGCAGAATAATAATTTTGCCGCCCGCTTCCGTAAAGCGTTCAACGCGGCGTTCGATTCAATGGTCGAGAAGTACAAGAAGGGTGTCCTGTTCTTTATCAAGCGCAAGTGGATGGTCTGGACGCTGATGGCCTGCTCGGTTGTTTTGCTGGCCTTCCTGATGAATACGACCAAGACCAGTCTCGTTCCGGATGAGGACCAGGGTGTCGTTTTCGTAAACGTCAGCACAGCTGCCGGCAGCTCGTTGAAGACGACGAATGACGTGATGGCACGCATCGAGAAGCGCGTGGAGAATATTCCGCAAGTCTTGCACGTCCAGCGCGTGGCCGGTTACGGTCTGCTGGCCGGACAGGGAAACTCCTTCGGCATGCTGGTCCTGAAGCTGAAGCCCTGGGACGAACGTACCGGCAAGGATGAAGACGTGCAGGCGGTTATCGGACAGATCTACGGCCGTACGGCGGATATAAAGGATGCCAGTATCTTCGCCATTTCCCCCGGTATGATCCCAGGATACGGTATGGGTAACGCCCTCGAACTGCACATGCAGGACAAAATGGGTGGCGACATCGGTACGTTCTTCACGACGACGCAACAATACTTAGGTGCACTGAACCAGCGTCCGGAGATTTCGATGGCCTATTCTACTTTCGATGTCCGCTACCCGCAATGGACAGTCGAAGTGGATGCCGCGAAGTGCAAACGCGCCGGCATTACGTCTGACGCCGTGCTCGGAACGCTGTCGGGATATTACGGCGGACAGTATGTATCCAACTTCAACCGCTTCTCCAAAGTCTATAAGGTGATGATACAGGCAGACCCGAAATACCGTGTCGACGAGTCTTCGCTGAACAATATCTTCGTGCGCATGTCCAACGGCGAGATGGCTCCGCTCGGTCAGTTCGTAAGGCTGACGCGCAGCTACGGGGCAGAATCGTTGAGCCGCTTCAACATGTACAACTCCATTGCCGTGAACGCCATGCCGGCAGACGGCTACAGCTCGGGTGACGCTATTCGCGCCGTACAGGAAACAGCCGCCGAGGCCCTTCCGAAAGGCTATGCCTACGATTTCGGCGGCATCACCCGCGAGGAGAACAGCCAGAGCAATACGACGGTAGTCATCTTCGGCATTTGCTTCCTGATGATCTATTTGATCCTGAGCGCCCTGTATGAGAGCTTCCTGATCCCGTTTGCGGTACTGCTGTCCGTTCCGTTCGGTTTGACCGGCTCTTTCCTTTTTGCCAAGATGATGGGGTTGGAGAATAATATATACTTGCAGACAGGCCTGATCATGCTGATCGGTTTGCTCTCCAAGACAGCTATCTTGCTGACAGAGTATGCCGCCGAGCGCCGCAAGGCCGGTATGAGCCTGACTTCGGCCGCCCTTTCAGCCGCAAAAGCCCGTTTACGCCCGATCCTGATGACGGCCGGAACAATGGTGTTCGGACTGTTGCCTTTGATGATGGCGACAGGAGTAGGGGCCAACGGAAACAGTTCGCTCGGTGCGGGCACTGTCGGCGGTATGCTGGTCGGAACGCTGGCGTTGCTGTTCGTCGTTCCTTCTTTGTTCATCGTCTTCCAATACTTGCAGGAGAAGGTTCGTCCGATTCAGTTTCAGCCGGCGTCCGATTGGCAGATACAGGAAGAGTATGTGGAAGCAAAGGAAGAGAGAGAACGTCATATTGAAAGTAAAAACGCAGAGAAGAAATGAATAAAAAGATAATTCTATCAACTGTCGCAGCGCTCACATTGAGCAGCTGCGGCATCTATACAACGTATAAACCGGCTACCGTGGTCCCGGAGGATTTATACGGGGAAGAGGTTGCCGCCGCCGATACGGCTGCCAACCTCGGTAATCTCGGCTGGCGGGAAGTCTTTACCGACCCGCATCTCCGGACACTGATCGAGCAGGGCTTGCAACAGAATACCGATCTCCGGTCCGCCCGGTTGCGCGTCGAGGAGGCCGAGGCCACGCTGATGTCCGCCCGCCTGGCCTACCTGCCTTCGTTCGCCCTCGCGCCGCAAGGTACGGTGAGCAGTTTCGACGGAGGGAAGGCTACGCAAACCTATTCCCTGCCCGTGACAGCCAGTTGGGAACTCGACATCTTCGGCCGTATCCGTAACGCCAAGCGTCAGGCAAAGGCGTTGCTCGAACAGAGTCACGATTACAGGCAGGCGGTTCAAACGCAACTCGTTTCCGGCATCGCCAACACCTATTACACCCTGCTGATGCTGGACGAACAGTTGGCCATCTCTATCCGGACGGAAAAGTCGTGGAAGGAAACCGTCGACGCCACACGCGCCCTGATGGACGCCGGGTTGGCAAACGATGCAGCCGTCTCACAGATGGAAGCGACCTATTACAGCATCTCCACCTCGATCCTCGACCTGAAGGAACAAATCAACCAGGTGGAAAACAGCCTGTCGCTACTGCTTGCGGAATCTCCCCGAAGCGTCGAACGCGGCAAGTTGGAAGGACAAACGCTGCCGGAACATCTTGCCGTCGGCATCCCTGTCCAATTGCTTGCAGGCCGTCCGGATGTGCGCAGTGCGGAGCATGCGCTCGAAAGTGCATTTTATGCAACCAACCAGGCTCGATCCGCCTTTTATCCTTCTATCGTGCTGAGCGGGAGTGCAGGATGGACAAACTCGGCCGGTAGCATGATCGTCAACCCTGGCAAGTTCCTGGCGACAGCAATCGGCTCGCTTACCCAGCCCCTGTTTAACAGGGGAGCAAATATCGCCCAGTTGAAAATAGCCAAAGCGCAGCAGGAAGAAGCCGCGCTAAGTTTCCAGCAGGCCTTGTTGAACGCCGGATCGGAAGTGAACGACGCGTTGGTGAAGTACCAGACAGCAAAAGACAAATCCGATCTCTACGAGAAGCAGATCGTATCGCTTGAGAAAGCCTACGAAAGCACCTCTTTATTGATGCAGCACGGAAATACGACTTACTTAGAAGTCCTGACAGCCAGACAGAGCCTTCTTAATGCACAGTTGACGCAAGTGGCCAACCGTTTTACAGAAATACAAGGTGTGATCAATCTATACCAAGCATTGGGAGGCGGGAAACATTAATTTTTATTCCAATTTATAAATTCAGAGCTTCCGGAAACAAACAAAAGCACAAACGGTATGATAAAAGCTGTAAGATAGATTTCCGGAAACGCAAATGACTTAATGATCGCTCTTCGATAACATTACCTAAGGGCTTTCGTCAAGTCATTTGTTATAAAAAAGCATTACGAATGCATCTTCGTCAGGTCATTTGTTTTCCCGTAAACTTATTTAGGTGTATTTGTCTTGTCGTTTGTTCGATTGTAAGTCTATCGAGGAGCATTCAGGATGTCTTATGCCTTTAAAGCATCCAACAATTTATCGACCGCCTGGCCGATTGTCGCTTCGCTCTTCAACAATTGGATAAACTTGCTGCCGATAATGGCTCCGGAAGAATTTGCCGCGGCCGCATCGAAGGTGGCCTTGTTCGAAATACCAAAACCGACGAGGCGCGGGTTCTGCAACTTCATTCCGTCGATACGGCGGAAATAAGCCTGCTTCTGTTCGTTGAAACTCTGCTGTGCCCCGGTAGTGGCGGCACTCGACACCATGTAGATGAAACCGTCGGTATGCTCATCGATCAGGCGGATGCGCTCTTCGGATGTTTCCGGTGTGATCAGCATGATCATTTTCAGGTCATAACGCTCTGCGGTCGCTTTGTAGTCAGCCATATAGTCAGCGAAAGGCAGGTCGGGGATAATCATTCCGTCTACGCCCGTCTCCGCACATTTCCGGCAGAACGCTTCGAAGCCGAATTGCATGATCGGATTCAGATATCCCATCAGAATAACAGGTATCCGTACCTCCTTACGAATGTCTTTTAACTGGTCGAACAGGAGGCGCAGCGACATCCCGTTACGAAGCGCCTGCGTGGCAGCCTCCTGGATGACCGGGCCATCGGCCATAGGGTCTGAGAAGGGGATGCCCACTTCGACCATGTCTATTCCTTTTGCCTGTAACTCTTTTAGTATCTTCGTCGTGTCGTCCAGTTGAGGATAACCGGCCGTGAAGTAGACGGAAAGGATTCCGTCTTTCTTTGTGTTGAATAAGTTTGTGATACGGTTCATTTCTTTATGCTTGTTTAATATCATGGATAAATCGTTTTAATTTTTCTACATCCTTCAGTCCCGGTTCGATCTCGAAACCACTGTTCAGGTCGATCCCGGCCAGACGGGGATGATGAAAACTACGGATCGCAGAGGCGCTTTCCGGGCGTAGGCCGCCACTGAGCAGAAAAGGCGTTTCCCCGTGGTAGGCTTCGAGGATAGACCAATCGAACTGCTTGCCTGAACCACCATAATTGTCACATTTGGTATCGAAGAGGAAGTAATCGACACGCCCCTCGTAGGCCGAAGTCCGTTCCAGATCGCCAGTCGTCGCAACGGAGAACGCCTTGATCAGCGAATAGCCGCGCTTTTGCATGGCATGGCAATCCTCCGGTGTCTCATTCCCATGCAATTGCAGGTAATCGAGCCGAAAAACAGTTGCCGTCTCCATCATCTCCTCCAAAGAGGCATTCACAAAAACACCGACCCTTTTTAATTGTGAATTGAGAATTGAGAATTGAAAATCAGAATACCGCCTGTCACCATTTTCAATTTTCAATTTTCCATTTTCAATTATTTTTCGCGGGCTTCCCGCGAAAAATATCAGTCCTATCCAATCGACCCCCAGCCCTCCGACCTCTCGGATGTTTTCCGGATCGCGCATACCGCATACTTTGATGATCATGATAGTCCTCCTATGAATTTGGCGAGGGTATCGCCCGGTTCTTCTGTCTTCATAAACGTTTCACCGATGAGGAAGCC
>URZO01000108.1 GCA_900552465.1 uncultured Parabacteroides sp.
AAGAGTTGCTTCCGCAGCGGAAACAACTCTTTTAATGAACAATTAATGCTAAATTCTATTTGTTAGAGAGAGAATTTAACTTAGCTCGCTCGCTTTTATTACTTGTTATTTTCTGACGCAACGAATGGAATGACCAAAAATGAAGTCGTGTTCATTACCATATACAAAAATCTTACTACTAGAATCTAAATAATAAAAACATGGGGTTTACTATAAGGTTGAGGCTTTTGGTTGTACTCCAGAATGTAGCTTTTTTGCCATTTTCTTCGTCACTAGTTGCAGAAGAATAAAAACCAGCTGCTATTGCATCGAATCCTGTTATATTTGTACCTGCTCCGGCAGTAGTACCTCCCCAATATGAGGTTAATTTTGATTTCATTTTTTGCCCACTATTGGTTCCAATATATTTTTTAAGTTTATCCCATTCTGTGTTTGATGGGACAATCCATCCTTCAGGAGCGAGACCAGCTTCATTATACATAGCATATCCATTGTAGAAAGCTCCGAAAGTAAGAAAGCTCTGTGTATCAGCAAATGGGAGACGATGTGCTCCTGTTGTGTTACTATTCCAATCTGTACTATTTGTGATACGTGGAATCTCGGTTCCATTCAGATAGTTCTGTGCTTTCAAATTTTCAGCCATCCAATACTGTGTACCAATCTTTACTATCTTATAATTAAATCTAGTATCATTAGGGCGAGTATCTGTTAATAATTCGGCTTCTACCATAGCATTAATAGGAGAGGTCGCTGTTGTAGTTGATGAAAAATCACCTTCTGCCAGGTAGACTTTGGATAAAGCAGATTCTGTACCTGGGGTATAAGTACATGTGTTGGTTGCTATATCCCAAACTATTGCACCACCATCGGGGATAGTAAAACCTTTGGTTAAGTCTGTTTTGCCTTCTGTTGTTACAGGATAAATTACAATCATTTGTTTGTCAATAGAAGATGACGCTATTCTGATATATTCCCGACAAACCTCTGCCACTTTTACATTCTGATACATTACTTTTTGTACATCACCTGTCGAGAAATCAGAAGGTATTTCAATAGCATATACCGGAGCTGCCCCTTGCTGTGTGACTTCAAATGTCTTTGGAGTGAGAGAAGCATCTTCTCCATAAGTTACTGTAACAGTTGTTTTACGTTCTGCATTGACTGTATATGCTTCTGCTGAAACAGTTAGTTTGTCTCCCTCTTGTGATAAGATACACCAAGTATCGCCATCGGGACGACTGGCATTCCATACACCAGTATTTGTAGTAACTGTCAATTCAATAGCAGTTCCGGCTGCATCCAAATGTACAGGTGTTCCTGTAATTTCCAAAGAAGGATCTGCCGCCTTTTGTGTCACGGTAATTTCTTGCGTTTTTGCATTGGAACCAACTCCGGCAGTAACTGTAATCATTGTTGAACGAGGGGTTATTGTTTCATTGGCAGATGCGCTGATCTTTAATGCATTGCCATTTGTCTTTAGCGTGCACCAACTATCCAACTCAGGACGTGTAGCAGTCCATTCTGATTGGTTGGTGGTGATTTCAATAGACTCTTCTCCGCCGGTAGCCAGAATCGTAACAGAATTGGAAGATACTGTTATTGCAGGTGCATCATCATCTTTGTCATCACAACCTGTGATAACGCAAAGCGCTAGTAAAGCACTAAGGAAAAAGTTTGTGTACTTCTTTGTCATAATGTAAATTATTAAAAGATTAATATTAGTCGTTTATTTCTATTGTTTCTTTTGGGGTATTAGAAAAAGAAACAGTTACTTAAAATTCTTATATTACCTTGGAAGGAATTGAGACTAGGTTCGCCGAGGAAACCGGCAAACGATATTTTGGTTGCTACTCCACCCGGCACGCCGCCATTATCTGCAAATGCGAGTACAAAGGAACCGTCGGATAAAAGTACCGGAATTAATCCTATGCTGTTGTCTGCAGTAAATAGAGGAAGTCCCATGTCGTCGACAATACAGAAATATACGCTTAATGGTAAACCGGTTGAAACATTGCTGCCCACAAATTGTCCGGCTGTTACATAAAACATATTATTTTGATAGGTGGCTTGTATCTTATAATCATAGGTGCTATTCTTGTAAAGACCGGAAATAGTATATACACCATTCTCGTCCGGAACTGAAATTGAAACTTCGGGTAAGCTGTATTGTTTTCCCTGATTTACATATGCACCTTTCCAATCGCCAACAAAATTTTCGGCGTCATATTGCATTATCTGATAGGTTAACGTACGCTCTCCTGCTGTTACTGTCACGTCACTGCCACGTGCTCTCCCTGTGTTATTTTCACTGACAATGAAGTTGCCACCGTCTGCTGAAGGGGTAAATGACAGCCAATTCTTATTTTTTTCGGGTATTACCACTTGTATAGGAAATGAACTGGATAGTTTAATCGGTAAGACTGCCGCTTTATTATCCGTACTTTGTACTTGTTCGTATTTGTCGTAAATAAATATAGCGCCTTCCTGAATAAGAGTAACTTGCTTGGCATGTTCGCCATTAGTGATGATAATCTGTGCCGAACGACCCGGATAACCTTTATTTTCCAGAACGGAAAGTCTGACGATTTCCGTAGTGACTTCTGTAACTTTACACCATTCTACGTCTGTCGTAGCTTTGACTTCCCCGATAGCTTGTATTTGTACACTTGCTTCTCCACCTGTTGCCTTTAGATTGGTGTCTGCCTTAATGATAGACAATGCCGGAATGACGGCATCATCGTCATGGCAACTGATAACGGTGAAGCAGAGGATGAATAGGAATATGTTTATTACTTTTTTCATATTATTATCTGTCTGTTTACTTGAACTTAATTTCAATAAGGCATTAGTTTAATGGAATCCATCCAACTTAAATATCCGAGATATGTGCTACTGGAGTATTTGTCAGAGTTGTAAGCTGTCAGGACAAAGGAAGTGGCTGGTTCTCCCACTAATGAACTGAAAAGTGTGCCATATTCGACAAAAGACAAGATGCCGTCGTCCGATGTTTCTGAAACTAAACCATAGTCATAACCTGCATAAGATGCGATATAGCCGAAATCCGCTCCTAGATGCGCCGGTATTGCATAAGCTTCGTTGTTTCCCAAGATATATGTTCCGTAGAATTGCCCGGTTCCTGTGATATCACCTGTTTTTTGAGGCTTGAGAGTTAGTTTGCCCATCGCTTTATCATAAGTAACTATGATGTCTGCTTCTAAGTCAGAACCTATCATTATATAGCTTTTCTGATCTACCAGTTGTTTTAGCTGTACTATGAAAGGCATGGCATCTACAAAATTAAAATTACCTGCAGCGTCTATTTCCAGTGTTTTGTAGTAAAAGTAGTAAAAGCCGGTATAATCTTCATATTTCTTGTACCCTTCGGGATAAACTCCTTCGATACTGACATGTTCGGCTCCTGCATCTGTACAGGTAAAAGCCATTCTGGTTTTATTCCATTTGAAATTCTGTAATGCTTTTCCGCCGATCGTTATCGGTTGACGGAAATGAAACCCTTCCGGAGTGTAAACAAACGGTGCTTCCTGATACTCTGCTTGGGTGGAAATGCCGAAAACACGTGAGTAGCGTTCCATTTCTCCTACCTTCTCTCCACCCGCTTTTAATATATAAGTATTTAGAAAAGCCTCATCGGCAATTTTGTTGAGGTCGTTGATATATGTGCTCCAATCGGTGTCTGCCGGCATTGGGGTCATAACCATTTTATTCTGATATTTCTTGCCTTGCAGTATGATCTCATTTTCGGAAGCACTCATTATTGCGAATTCATAATCACCCTGGAAATTGCTGTTCTGTTTTAAAATAGGTTCGGAGAAACAGTGTATCAATTCATTGAAGGTGTCGAATGTCAATAAGGTGCTTTGCTCGGATACCACTTTGTAAAGTGAGGTGGCTTCGGCTCCGGGTTTGGCATTGAGAGAACCTATTTCGGACATGATTTTTACATTCTTCCCGTCAAATTGGCAAAGTAATGTAATTCCTCCCATTGAATAGTTCTTTCCGGCATAGTATTCCAACTTCCAACCGTTGGGAGCGTTCATTAATAATTCATTGCAACGTTCTACATCTTCGGTAGCCCGGTTGGCAGAGGAATCATCAAAATAACTGTCTTCTTGATATAGACATGACTGTAAGCTAATGCATAAGGAAGCTAACAGGAAATATAATATTTTCTTCATAATCATAGACATTTATTCAATAGTGTTTAATTCTAGTTCGGGAATCTCTAGTTGGCGGCGCAATACAATGGCACGTAGGTCGTTAAGATCAATCCCCCAGGTTTCAAACATGTAATTATAGACGATAGCAAACTTTTCATTGATGATGCTCGCGCTGGTTTCTCCGGCTTTGTCCAGCATGTTACTCCAGTATGTTTCATTGTGTGTAACGTACATGGCAATGTTTTCAACAAAATCTTCGCGGGCTTCACTCATTGCGTAGGCCGTAACAAACCCTTGCTTCCATGCATTGGTATTGCCACCATCCCGGTCTGCTTCTTGATACCAGTCTGTCCCTATGTATTTTCCCTCACAGATTCTCTCAAATGAGGGGTCATAGTTTCGTTTCTGATGCAGGATATGTGCGAACTCGTGATGCATGGTTTCGAAATAGTATTTGTTGAGTAGTTCAATGTCAATCTCGTTTACATCAAGGTCATTGACATTGTAGAGGGTGATTTTCTTTCCTCCTTCGGCTGTGCCGAGTACCATAGTACCGCTACTGTCATAAGCCGGCGAACCTATCAGGTGAAATGTCTTAGGTACATATGAACGTACGAAGTTAGGACCTGCGAGTTCGGTATAGGCTTCCATCCACACGTGTTTTATAATTTTGGAAAGCATAATCGCTTTATCATAATCAGCAGGAACCAGTTTATACTTCTGATCGCTTTCAATATCTTGCATCCGATACTTAAAGTCGATATTATATGGATATGTATAGTTTTTAAGGAGCCACTGATCGAATTTATTATATTCTACCGGTTCGGTAGTAAATATGCTATGGTCACGGTCAATTTCATCATCGTTGTTGCAAGCTACGATGCCGAAGGTCGATATACTTATCAATGCGTATATATAATATTTTCTCATATCTTTCTCCTTTCCTTTATTCATTGTTTCTTGGGTTAGGTTGCATACCGGCCAGGATGACGCTTCTAGGAATCTGTATAGCGCGGCGCAGATCGTTTGCAGGCATTTCGTCTGTTATTGTCATATAACCGTCACTGACTAATCGGCGATAGATGACGATGCCGTAACGTTTGATGTCGGGCCAGCGAATTCCCTCATGCAAAGTAGCCATACGGCGTATATGAAGGATACATTGAATTATATTTTCTTGCATGCCCTTTTCGATTGTGAAGTCCGGATGCAGTTCCTTTTTGGGTGTCAGTGACTTTAGCGGGTTGTAATACGGCATTTCTTCATAATATGCGTTAATCTTTTCCGGTGTTAATGTGGCTTTGTTATTCGTATATATTGCTGTCCGATTAAACTCGACAACAATAAAAATAGTGTGCTCGACTGCTGATTTCCCGCGGTCGAGTATCTTTTTCTCATTTCCAAGCCCCCCTAATCAAAAAGTGATGGATCTGGAGGTGACTCCGCGACGGATTTCCACACCATTTCCCAGTCCTTTTCAGGACTATTGAACAAGCTATAGAAGTTGACGTAGTACATCAGAGCTATTCTTACCATCGTAGCCAATCCTGAGAAGCTCCATGATCTAGTCAAACCACTTTTCATAACCATCAGCAATAGATTAGCGATCAACGTCACCCATATCTGTATCTTAATCGCATTCGCACTCTCTCCATAGAAGTATTTGAGTGGGAAATTTTGCTTCAATTGCTTGAATAACAATTCAATTTCCCATCGTTGGCGATAAATAGCTATAATCTCGGTAGGGTCAAACTCCATATCATTGGTAAGCAGCGTAATAAGCCTTCTTTTTTGAACATCTGCATAGGTAATTAGCCGTGCCTTGTGTGTTATGGATTGCCCATCTTTAAGCAATTTAGTAAACTCCACGTATTGTATTCGAACTTCCATATATCCTTCAGGAGTCTGATACATAACATCTTCCAACACCTCGTAGCGTAGGCTCTTTTTCATCTTTGTGACGTAAATAACACCTCTTTGAGTTAATTCTTCAAACTTCTCATAATTGATATAGGCACGATCCATGGCTACAATATCACCCTTAGATAGCCTGCCTGGACGAAGCATAAAAGAGTCGTTTGTTGCTGCAGATGTAAATTTGATATCAGAAGGTATGCCTTCGTTGGCATGTATGACCGTGTGAACCTTTATTCCCCCTTTCTTCTTGCCTATTTTAGGATGACGACCTACACCTTTGAATATCAGATTAGAGAACAAGGAAATGGTGGTTGAATCTATAATCTGTAGCCGCTTCATCCACTTAGGGGTCTTACGGCTTCGGCTGTCCGAGCAAAGTCGAGAGTGGTAAGTAGTATATAAAGAGCGATATATCTCCTCAAAGATGGCTTCAGGACGTCTTTTATTGGCGTCAGCCAGCGTACTTCTTCGGGGCATAGTGACTAGACGCAAATGAACTAGTTTGCGAGCCTCGGCTAACATAGAGGTGGATATCTCTCGTAAGGAGTCAAAACGCATAATGACTGCATAGAGCATCACTACTAGGTGAGACCAGCAGTTAAAGCTCTTGACGTAGCGCTCACCATCATGCTGCTGGCTAATTTGAAGAATTTTACTACGATCAAGCAGATTTATGACTTGACTATAGAGCGGCTGTCCGCTAAAATGTGTACTTTTACCCATGGTTATGTTGTTGGTGTGGTAACTTACAAAATAACCATAAAGGGCTGAATCCACAAAATGGAAACAGCCCTTTATTATTTCAGCTTAAAAAGTTTCATCGGACAGCAATAATTCGTATATGCCTTTTGCCAGGTTGTGATGTCGAAGGCTGCCTGTGTATAGTTTTTCTTTAAAGCATACGCTTCGGCGCGATAGAGCAATATCTCGTCTGTGCTGAAGATTATCGGCATATAGTAGTAATAGTCACTTCCCTCGTACATGCCACTTTTACGTATGAAGCTACATTCATATCCACTGGTGGTGAATGGTTTCACATATAAGTTATTGGCATTTCCCCACAGCCCGGATGATTGTGCGGTTTCGTTACTGGCTATTAGTTTGTTGTGCATATAACGTTTTCCGGTCATGTAGTTGCTGATAAGGATTCCCCAATTAGATACGGTGCTACTGATAAGTAAGTTCGCCTTATTGGTTGATGCGATGTAGGCATCAGGTTGTACATTATCATTAGCTGTCAGTTTTCCCCATGACTCCCAATCTCTTAACTGGTTACTTGCGTCGCTTCCCAACACACGGGTGGCATAGTCTATTACTTTGTCACAGTTCGAGAAGTCTGGCTGCATGTAGTAAAGATAAAAGCGTGCAGCAAAAGCATAAGCGGCTTTTTTTGTAAAGTGATATTTGGGAACAGAATAGCTGTCGTCAGAGATTAATGGCAAGCTGGCTAACAGGTCACGTTCTATCTTTTGATATACTTCTTCTAAAGTGCCGCGCTTGTATTGCGGGAGTACGGTTGTTTCCACCTCCTCCATATAAGGGATTCCCAGTTCCTGACCGGCATGGGAATTGTAAGCGTTGCAGAAAATATTGGCCAGCATAAAATGGCTGTAAGCACGGCATATTAATGCTTCTCCTTGTTGTGGGGCTAATGATGCCGGGTTTCCCCGTTGTTGAATGGCATCTAAAACCATATTGGAGGCGGCGATAGCTGCATAATATGTTTCCCACAAATAGTTTGGGGTATCCTGATACTCTTCTTGGGTATCTTTCCAGTTATAACAATCTTCTTCCGCAATTTTATAATAGGGGGCTCTGGTTCCATTATCATCTGTATTGTCGCTATAAAGTTCGAATAGGGCATTGGCTGTTCCTTGGGGATAAGCCGAGACAAGTAACTTTGCAATCTTCTGCTCCGTATCCAGTTCCGTACGGTTATCCGGGAGTTTGTCGAGGAAGTCGTTGCAGGAACTCATGGCTATTCCGGTCATTAGTAGCAAGGTATAAAATATATTCTTATGTTTCATATTGATCATTTTTATCTGTATATAATAATTATAGACCGAGTCTTAGTGTTAATGTAAACTGACGGGGTACGGGTGAAGCTACTCCACCTGTATTGAAGAATTCTGGGTCTTGACCATTTAATTTCTTGTCAGCATAGATTAAGAATAGATTAGTGGCTTGCAACTTCAAGGATAAATTGGATATCTTAGCCGGAGCAATCCATTTTTGCGGGAAATCATAGGCTACTGATATCTCTTTCATGCGTATGAAGTCTCCCTTTGCGATACGTTCTGTAGAATAATTGTATGCATTGTAGGCTCGATACAAGGTTCGGTTGGCTTCATATTGCGGGCTGCTTAGTATAGCAGGAACATTTGTCTTGACCTCATCTCCGGAAAGTGTCCAGCGATTTTTGAATTCACGCGGCATGGCGCTTAAATCACTGTACTTATAATTGAAATAAGGATTTAAACGAACTACATTACCAAATGAATAGGTCATGAATATATTTAATTTAAAACCTTTGTATGTAAAGATGTTGCCAAAACTACCTGTAACAGTCGGGTCTGTGGGACCTTCATATTTTAGGTAATCCAATTTTTCACGCTCTTGAAAATTTATATCTGTTGAGGTTACAGTTCCGTTGATGTTAAATTGTGGTATTCCGTTCTCATCCAATCCAGCGAAAGGGATAGAAAAGAGTGCGCGTACAGGATAACCCTCACGTGCAAATCCGCTTCCGGAAACGAGTTCCATCATGCGTGTACGTCCTTTTAAATCGGTTACTTCATTTTTTGCATGTGCAAAAATGAAGTCAGAACTCCATGAGAAATCTTTTGTCTTGATGTTTTTGGTTGAGAGGGTAAACTCTGTTCCGTAAGATTTCATGGTGGCTACATTGGCGAATTTATAGATGTTTCCTCCTACTCCCTGGGTTGGAATAAGACCAATCAGGTCGTAGTTATTACGAGTGTACCAGTCGGCAGAGAAATTGATCCGGTTATTAATAAATCCAATGTCAATCCCCAAGTTTAGTTCGTGTTTCTTTTCGTAAGTCAATTCGCTGTTTTCAGCGTCTTCAATATATAATCCTGTTTCTTGAATGTCGGTAAAAGGACGATACGGTGAATAGCTGCGGATAATAGCTTGTGAATTGGTGACGTCCGCCGGTCCGCGGTCTGCCGTCAACGAATATGATGCTTTCAGAGTCAGGTTGGACATGGTTGGCTCTAAAGATTTGAAGAACTTTTCTTCGTGTACATTCCAGGCACCGGATACATTCCAGGTTGGCAACCAGCGGGAAGAACGGCTACGTCCCATACGGTTGGTCCCTTCGTACCGGAAAGTCCCGTTGATGGTATAACGTCCGTCGTATGAATAAGTCGCATTCGCAAATCCTGCTACACTCCGGGTTTGAGAATGGCTCAATGAGTAGTACTTATTTCCGGTTTCTACTCCTTGCTTAAAGAACTGATATACATATGATGGAATTTCTCCCATAGAATATTGCATTCCCCAACCCTGAAAAGAAGAGTAGGTTCTCTGCAGGTCGTTGATTTCCATTCCGGCAAAGAAATTGGTAATATGTTTGTCCGCAAACAAATGATTCCACGAAAGAGTGGAGCGGAAGTCGAGCCCCAGCATTTTACGGTCTTGGCGTTGGTAGATACCACCTTCGGGAAGTACGGAGATTGGCAATGCATAGGGGTTATCAGGATTTATGTAGAGCCAGTCATTTTCTTTACGGATAGTGGCATCATCCAGTCCGCTACGGTAGGCTATGGCCTGATTGGAATCATCCAGTATATTATGTTCCTGTGAAGAAGTTTGGTAGCGGACGGCTCCCAAAGCGCTGACTTCTAGTTCGGGGAGAACTTTCCATTTTAACTCTCCTTGAAATTTTACATCCACTACATTAAGTTCGATATAGTTATTGTTTAATTCCCGCAGGATATTGAACGGCGCATAGTTAGCTACATAATCAGCAGCAGGGTCTAGCGTGCGTGAGGTATTTAATGCGTATGAATACGGGTTGATGTCAAAGTCACGAGTCACTTCTCCTGAGGCAACGTCTAATGATGAATTCATCGTTCCGGGTGCCTGCTGTTTTCGATAGGAAGCGTTGGAAATCAGGTTGATGGATAAATTCTTATATATGTTATAACTGGTGTTTATATTCGCAGTATAGCGTTTGATTTCGCTTTGTTTATACCACCCCGGGTCGAGCATGGCACTCAATGAAGCATAGAACGAAGACTTCTCCGAACCGGATGTTATGCTGACAGAATGATTTTGTGAAATATTGTTTGAAAATAGTTCGTCAAACCAGTTCGTGTTACGCATCTCGGCTTCGCGTAAGTAGGAGTTTCGTGACGTAAGAGTGTTGGACAGTCCGAACTGTCCACTACTTTCATTGAATTCGTCTATCAGTTTATACATACGGCCATATACACCGCTATTTTTAGCACGGAAGAGGTCACCGCTGTTTAGCCAACCTTTCTGTTCCATCTCTTTATAGATACCCATTTGTTCTTGTGAATTCATGATATTGAATTCATTGTAGCTGGGAATCATACGGGTGGTAAACTCTCCTGTATAACTAATCTTACTAACTCCCGCCTTTCCTTTTTTGGTAGTAACCACAATAACTCCTGCCATCGCGCGTGCGCCGTAAATGGAAGTTGCCGAACCGTCTTTTAGGATTTGGAAGCTTTCGATATCATCAGAATTCAATCCGGCAATAGCAGAGCTGATTAATGTTTCTGCATCACCGGAAGACAGGTCGTCCGGTCCCACGTCAATAGCATCTTCCATAATAACGCCGTCGACAACCCATAGCGGTTTTGAACTTCCGTAAATAGAAGTGGCTCCACGTACACGAATCTTCGGTGCCGTACCGAATGTTCCTGAAACATTCTGTACAGATACGCCTGCCGCACGTCCTTCGAGGCCGCGGCTGATGTCGGGCAAACCGTCGAGTTTTACATTGTCCGCTGTTAATTGGTTAGTCGCTCCCGTAAACAGGCGCTTGTCCATCTTTTGCATACCTGTCACCACGACCTCCGATAGTGTTTGTACATCAGGCATCAATGTAACGCTCATCGTAGGAGAAGGAGTAAGGTCTTGCGCTTTCATTCCTATATAGGAAAATTGCAAAACAGATTTGTTCGATACATTCTCTATCGAAAACTTTCCGTCTATATCTGTCAATACGCCGGATTTGCTTCCTTTGATGAGAACTGTTGCACCGATGAGCGGTTGGTTATCATCACCAGAAATGACTACGCCTTTTACATTGAATACTTTTGCTTGTTTGGAAGGCCCTTTGAGGCTGATGGTGACAAATTGGTCCTCGATGTGATATTCCAACGGTTTGCTGGTTAAGATAATATCAAGAACCTGCTCGATGCTTTTATCCTTCGCGGAGCCCGAGACTGTGTACTTTTTGACATCATCGTACGTAAAAAGGATTTTGTATCCGGAGATCTTTTCCAAACGTTTTAGTACGGACGGTAATCGTTTGTTGCTAAATTCAATCGTGATTTTCTTTTGTGGTTGTGCTTGGGCATTTACCTGATAAGGTAAAAAGCATAATACGCATAGAAAACACACAATGAGTAGCTTCCAATTTTTTCTCATACGTTTCAATTTAATAACACTAGTTTGAATATGTTTATAATACTAGTGCGTATGAACCGAAAAAATGGATACCCTTTTTGCGAATTATTTTTTAATAAAAGTGATAATTTGTTGTTTCTTGCATGATTTTGTTATACTTATGCAAGAATATATTAGTCTATGGTAAGCGTGTTGCCCTGCAAGGTTACCGTTACTTTTTTCATTCTGTTAAGTAATGAAATAGTGTGTTCCAAGTTTTTGGAACGGTCAGAAACGAAATGCATCTTATAGCTCATTGCTTCTTTATTTCTGAATTCGATATTTACATTATACCAGCGTCCCAGGTTTTGCATAATGTCTTTTAATGTGATGTCATCAAAGTAGAAATACCCGTCTTTCCAATAGACATAAGAGTCTAGGTCCACTTCGGTGAGTACAAAGTTGCCGTCAGATTGCAGGTGGGCGTCTTCTCCCGGATAAAGCCTGGTATAAGAACCTCCCCGAGTATTGCTGACTTCCACTTTTCCATTGATAAGTACTACGTGGGTATCTTCGGGAGAATAACTGCGAATATTGAACTCAGTGCCAAGAACCCTGGTTTGCACAGTTTGGGTTTTTACAATAAAGGGGCGGTTGGGATCTTTGGTTACTTTAAAGTAAGCTTCTCCTTCTAAAGTGACAACCCGTTCTTTACCTACAAAGGCTGTGGGATAGACAAAGTTGCTGTTGGCATTGAGCCATACTTCTGTTCCGTCACACAGTACGACCTTGAAACTTTCACCTCGGGGGACGGTAAGCACATGCGTCTGCGTTGTTTTCGAGATGACTTGCCTGTAATCTAATTCTTTCTTTTCAGATTTTGCAGTTGCCGCTCTATGTGGAATCTGATTGTTTGCTATCGGTTCGTCCAACATGATTTTTTCTCCATTATCTTTTTGAAGAATGATGTGCTGGGGAGCCGTATCGGCGGTGAATACTGTTATAGGTTCGACGGAAGGCGTTGTCAGGATGTTTATGAAATAATAGCTTCCGAAGAGAATGGCAACCATGGCGGCAATGCTGATTCCGGTCTTCCACAGGATAGAACGCATGCGCGACGCGGCTTTCCTCTTTTTGAACCGTTCTAATTCCGCTTCTATGTCCGGCAGTTCCGCTCCGCCTTTTTGTTGCAAGAAAAGGCTACTGTCCATTATATCACGGCAAGCTTGCAGACATTCTTCATCTTCAAGCAATTCTTGTAATTGCTTGTCACTTATTTCCGCCGGACTCTCCATGATGTCGAGTGCCTTCTTTACAGATTCTTCTGTATTATTTATATTGTCAGTATGTTCATTCATCACTTTCGGATACTATATCAATCTTATTATATTACGTTTAATCACCTGAATAAAGACACCTGCTTTATGATTTTTTTGCACATTCCTCACGTATTACTTGCAGAGCTTTCACAATGTGTTTTCTTACCGCACTGACACTGATGTTCAACTCGTCTGCTACTTCCTGATACTTTTTACGCTGGATATAACATTCTTCTAAAATGTGTCTCGTGTGCGGAGTAAGTTTCTCCATAGCTTTACTGATGTGTATCATTCTTTCATCCTGTTCCTGATATTCCGTTTCCACATAACTTTTAGTCAGTTCGGAGTAGATTTGTACATACTGTTCGTGTGTATTTTGATGGCGTAGGAAATCAATGCTTTTATTACGGACATATATATACAAATAAGATCTTGCTGTAGCTTTATCAATTTTTGCGTAATTGGTCCAGATAAATTCGAAGGCATCGCTTACGATATCCTTGCTAGCCTCCATATTATTAATCAGGTGAAATGCATAAT
>URZO01000109.1 GCA_900552465.1 uncultured Parabacteroides sp.
ACAAAACGGGAGTCAAAATGAAAACGGTTTCGTAATTGTTCATAAAACGCTGTTTTGTATTGTTATTACTAATAATTTTTGCGGTGCAAAGGTAGGAACTTTTTTTTATTCCACAAATAAATGCCGGTCTTTTTAATTACATCAGCCAAGTCCACAGCTTACAACAGCCGATAGAACAGGCAGTCAAGGTCAGACCGACTCCTGTTTCATAAAGAATCAACCGCAGCCGTTGGGCGATCGGGATTTCGACACATCCTCCCGTTGCATGGAAGAAAGATCCATGTGGCAGATGATCCAAAACCGTCGCACTGGCATTAACCATCGCGGCTCCCCAAACGCCGGACAGGCCGGAATTCAGTATTGCTGTTGAAAAAGACGAAGATGCGATCGTAGCGCCTGCCGTCGTAGAAGCAGTGGCAGCAGACATCAGGACGCCGGCGACCGGAGCAATCATAAAATCGCTGATATGCCAACTGCCGAGCAAAGCAAGCAGGTCCGAATTCAAGTCCGATGCTTTGATAATCCCAGCTATCGTCCCGGTGCCGACCAGAAGAATCGCAACCGAAGACATTTTGCCGAGCCCATATTCCAGACTGTCGCCCAACACACTCCAGCGTCTCATCGCAACCATCCCGGCGAAGCCTCCCAACGGCAAGGCGACCAGCGGATCTATCGTTATGCCGGCCAAGGGGCGCAAGGCTAACAACAAAACCGTCACGACAGGCGCTGTCATACTGGCCCAAAACGGCGGCAAGTCTTCATCAGGTCCAACCGGACCTGAATCAACCGCCCTCACCGTCCGGAAATCTTTATCGGGAAACAAGCGCACAATCACCCAGACTGTTATAACAAAGCCTATCAATGCCGGCACTAAATTGGCCGCCATAACAGAAGAGAGCGGCGCATTAAAATTCTCAGCCGCAATAAGCGTATTCGGATTCGGAGAAATAATATTCCCACATTTCGCACCACCAATCATGGCCAACAGCAATTTCAGACGCGAGCAAGAATGGCGGCTCGCGATCGTCAGCGCCACAGGGGCAACCGTGATCACAGCCACATCCACAAACACCCCGATAGCCGTAAGCAGCATGGTCGAAAAAGCCAGGGAGAAGTAGACATGCTTCACCCCTAAACGCCTCACGATTGTCTGCGAAATCGACGCAGCGGCTCCTGTACGGATCAAAATCCCAGACAGAACCCCAGCCGTCAATATACGTATAATAGCCGGCACAAGCGCCTGTATGCCGGTGACCATAGACGTTACAGTCGTTGTCAACCCCAAGCCTCCAATCAAACCTCCGATTAAGGCACCGATTATCATGCTGTAGACAGGCGACGCCTTTCGCACAATCAGCACGATGCAAAGCAACAGCCCGATGAGGGCTCCACATGTACTCATAAATGATATTTAGTCTCTACTTCTTTCCAGAAAAGCTGGCAGGCTTCACCATATTTGGGAAGGTCCTGCTGCAAAATATAAATCATGACAATCACACCGTCTTTCAGATAGAACCTGGAATCTGTGCCATAGGCGCCTCCATGTCCGATCCAATTATCAGCAATGGCCCAACCCAGGCCACGCGGTTCCTTAATATTCTCGCCCGTCTGGTCTTTTCCTAATTCCGAGACGGAGCTTTCCGTCAACAATCTCTTCCCGTTAAAGACACCTTTATTGGCAATCATCTGATAGAATTTCACCAGGTCGACCGGTGTAGAGAAAAGTCCCCCGGCAGCTTCAGCAAAACGTTTGCTTCTATCGTCCAACGGATATTGCAACTGGTCGATAACCGTCTCTTCCAATTTACCATCTTTGCCTAACTTGTAAGGGATCACCAACTTATCCAATTGTTTCCCAGCCGGCCAGAACGTAGTGTTTGTCATTCCAAGAGGCTCAAACACCCTCTTTTGCAGGAAATCGGCATACGGCATCCCGGAAACCCGTTCCACAATCGTTGCCGCAATATTCAGGCTCTGGTTTGAATAAGAGAATTTCTCTCCCGGTTCGGCAATAAGAGGAGTCATCGCCGTCGCATAAAGGCTGAGACTGAAGGGCAGCACGTCTATCTTACCCGTCCGTTCCTGAATGCCGGCAACCCATGCCATGCCACTGGTATGCGTAAGAAGCAACCGCAAAGTGATAGGTTTTGTAACCCGTTCGGTAACCTGCCAACTGTCGCGACTGACACGGCTGACCTTCATATCTTTCAATTCGGGAAGATAAGTCGTGATCGGTTCATCCAGATTCAATTTTCCCTCATCGACAAGCATCATGACCGCCACTCCGGTAATCGGTTTACTTTGAGAGGCAATCCAGAACAGAGAATTAGGCTCCATCTTTTTGTTTTTCGCAATATCCTGATAACCGAGACATTCCATACTAAGAACTTTGTCTGCCTTAGCCACAACAGTAACAAAACCTGGTAACTCGCCCGAATCGACAAATGGTTGTAACACTTTACTGACATTTTGGGAAACAGCCGGCACAGAGGCCAATACCATCATTGATAATAAAAGAAATAAAGAATTAACACGTTTCATTTCCAGTCACTTTAATTAAAAACTTATTATTAATATCATATCATTCAATTAAATACTATCAACATGTATTACGCATCCGACCGGCTATTTCCCAGACATCACCTTTTCAGGTGTACATTACGAAAACTATTCTTCAACTGGTTTGAATGAGGATCATGACAATCCAGGCAACTCATTCCCTCATACTCTCCGGTAGGAGTTTTATCGTCTTCCGTACCGATCTCACGACGACCATTCGGCGCATGACATTGCATACAAAGCCAGGCATTCGGGTCATCAGATACTTTCACGACAGAATCTTTATCGAACAGGGTCGTTTGATACAACTTGCCGGCCGGTAAATGACGTTTATCCGAACGCATATACAAAGCCGTGGTAGGACGCTTTGTCTCCTTCATTAAGACAGAACGTTCTTCCTTATTCTTTGCAATATACGGTTTATTTTGCAATTGTTCGGCATGAACCTGATGACAAGCCAGACAAGTCATTGCCGGACGTTCCGCCTGCGATGCATCTTTGATATACCAATCCTCAGGCTTGCCATCCAAAGCCATCAGATCATGGATCGTTCCGTCATAATGCATGCCGTGGCAACGGAAACAGTCCCAATAGGGTTTCTCCATCCGGTTATGCTCGGCATCCATAAATATCTCTTTATAAGTCGTCGAATGCGCACCAGCTTCCCAGGCTGCATGTTCAGCCTGATGACAAGTCACACAACGGGCTGCAACAGCCAACACTTGTTCCTCATTCAGATAGACATCGTCATTCGTCTGTTTTTTAGTAAAATGGCTATATATCATTCCTGTCTTTTCAACAAGGCCTTTCATGCCATCACTCAGTGCAGTTCCATGACAATCGATACAGCGAACATCCGAATGGGCCGAACTCTTCCACAACCGGCAGGCAGGAGTCACTTCATGACACTGCGCACATGTCATATCCGGGTCCAAAGAGACCCAAACCTTATAACCGGCAAGGCAAGCAATGACTCCCCCCACAACAGCAATACCTATCCAATAGCGGGTTTTCATGCTTCACCTCCTTCCATCCATTGTTTAACAATATGCTCACCGGTTCGAAACGCTAATGCCATAATCGTCAGTACCGGATTAAAGCCACCGTTGTTCACAAGCACGCTACCATCGGCTATATAAAGATTATCCAGGTCGTGCACACGGCAATACTTATCCACCACAGATGTGGCAGGATCATTCCCCATACGGCAAGTTCCGGCCTGATGCTGTCCGCCGGTTTGCCCCCGGCCTCCTCCTTGCTTCCAAACCTGTTTCGCACCAGCTTCCTTCAATACCTCCACCGCTTTTTCCTGAAGGAACTCCACATGCTTCTGGTCTATCGGATGACGGCCGCCGGAGATAGCAACAACCGGTATCCCCCAAAAATCTTTCACCATATCATCGACCGTCACACGCATATCAAAATTAGGAATCTCCTGTATCGGTCCCTGAAAACATTCGAGCCGGTAATAATTCTCCCGTTGGAATTTCTTATGTTCCAATCCCCAACGGGGAGACTGAGGCGGCCTGTTACCCGAAAAAGCATACGGCAACTGATAAAATTCATTCGCCAGCAACCCACCGCCCACTATACCTTCGTTATGATGATTGTAATCCATAATACCAACCGTTGCTCCGGGTCCCTGCAAATCCATAATATCGAAATCAAACAATCCTTTGGCTCCACAATAAGCATGTCCCTGCAAATTACGCCCCACCCAATCATTATCATTACCGATCCCATTCGGGAACCTGGCAGATTTGGAATTAAGCAGAAGCCGTGCTGTTTCCGTTGCCGAAGCAGCTACAACGATTATATCGGCATCCATCCTGCACTCTTTGTTGTTCTCATCAAAATAAGAGGCAGCCACTGCCCGGTGCTTATCGTCCGTATGTATCTTGAATACAAAACAGTTTGTTTTCACTTCGCAGTTTCCGGTCTGCATAGCCACCGGAATCACCGTATTATGCGTTCCGTTCTTCGCGTTTACCGGGCAGGCATATCCGCAGCAAGTCCGGTTCCGGATACAGGCAGCCCTTCCATTATAGGCGACGGAGTTACGAAGCATAGGAATCGGAAAGGGATGAAGCCCCATCCGTTTACAAGTCTCGGCAAGAATTCTGCCGTCTTTATTATATTCGAAAGCAGGCATCGGATAAGGTTCATGCTGATTGGGAGCAAACGGATTTTCAGACATATCGCCGGATACGCCGACTTCGCGTTCCGCTTTACTGTAATAAGGTGCCAGCTCTTCATACGTAATCGGCCAGTCTGCCAATGTCGAACCTTCCACTTCCCCATATTCTGATTTCAGCCGGAAATCCTCCGGCATAAAACGCCATGCCATAGCGCCATAAGAAACTGTCCCGGACCCGACACAAGCCGCCACATGGTTGTAAGCACCGGATTGCGGTGTCACAATCTGCTTACTCCCATCATCATGGATGATGACACGGGGATTCTTCTTCCAATCCGGCCCAAAAGCAGACCCCAAATCCTGTACACGCTGCGAAATCAGCTCGTCATTTATATGCTCATCGTAAACAGGCCAGTCGCCACGCTCGAAAAGCGTCACATGAATACCATTCACGGCCAATTCCTTCGCAACGACACCTCCACCGGCACCGGCACCGATCACGATCGCTTTTTTTTGTATTTTACTCATATCTGTTCTGCCCTATTAATAATGGATAATCGAGCCTCATCATACGATAGCTCACGTAGTCTTTATTACCGCCATGCCGGGGAGGACCGTAATATCCCTGCATTGTGTTACGCAGGACCATATTAAAAAATGATCTCTGAGAAACATCTTTCCAATACGTTTCAGGAAGTTCATTACGTTCCATCTGCTGCAATATGGAATACTGCTGTTCCCAGGACAGATTTGCAAAAGATTTCCGGAACGTTTCACTGCAAAACTTTTCCAAAGCCTGAATACCATTCTTATAATCAGGTTGAAGTTCCGGAAAACGCTGATAGAGCAGTTTGTCTATAAAATTAACGACTCCTGCCTCTTTCGCTCCCGGGAAGTCATCCGCAGGAATAAATTGCTCGCAAATAGCGCCTAAACACTCGCTTTCTTCAACAGAAAAACAACGACATTGCTGTCTCTCTATTTCATTTTTACAAGCCGGCATCAGCAATAAGCTACCATACAAAGCTATGCACTGTTTTATAAAAGCCCGTCGGTTAACCATAGTATTAATTTATTGTTTATATCAGAATTTCAACCGGTTAAAGATATGAAATATTATCTAACCGGTTGAAGTCCCATTATTAATATTTATACATTTTAATATAATGCATCAGAGCCTGTCCAACCCGGGTTTTGTTCCAAAACGCCATTGGAAAGTAATATCTCATTTTCAGGAATAGGAAGAAAGCCGCCTGTTTCCGGTCTGAACTTAACGGTAACCGTCATCGGGACATTCATAGTCCGGGCCGGAACATTCACGATTTTATTAATTTCTTTTTCCGCATCTCCCCAGCGCAGCAAATCATAATACCGGATACCTTCAAAGGCAAGTTCATACCGCCTCTCCTTTTTTATATTCTCCAACGTTACCGGGACAGAAGGTAATCCTACTCTTTTCCGAACCTGATCCAAATAGGATTGTGCATGAGCCGAACCCAGCTCCGCTCCCATCAGCAATACATCGGCAAAACGTATAACGACCAAGTCTTGTGTATTGTTTTCCTGGAAATTAGTTGTAGCACCATACAGTTCGCAACTATAATTGACAACATTCCCGGCAGCATTCCGGACATTGACCGGCATATACTTCTTCTGCCAATAACCCGTTTCCTGTTGGTTGTTCTCACCATTCCAAATAAAGCCGGTAGTTCCTTCTTCCGGATCTTCTACATTATAAATCGACGCTTTCTTTCTGATATCATCGTCGGGCCACTGAGTATACAGCATCGGGTTTACAGTTCCGAATCCCCATCCTTTGCCAAAAGGTATCTGATCCTGCCCTTTAATACCGAAATACAAATTGGTTTTATTGCTGAATCCATTTCCCAGAGGAGAATATTTCCAGGCAAAAACGGTTTCGATGTTATCTCCATTCTCGCCAATCCACTCCAACTGATTATCCCTGGCATACCCATACTCTTTATTTGATATGGAATACGGCCATAGATTTCTATAGTCAGAAATCAACCCATGTCCGCTATTCGCAATACAATCATCAATATTACTGACCACATACTCTTTATTCAAAACAGTCTGATCGGATAGCCGTATGGATTCGGCTTTATAGTAACCGCTATAAAACAGATAAGCTTTTGCCAGTAATGCCTGGGCCGCCCATTTAGTTGCCAAAGATTTTTCCTGGTCGGAAATATCCTGATAACGAACCGACGGTAACAACTCTATCGCTTTCTTCAAGTCAGAGAAAATACAGGCATACAGTTCTTCCGGTGATGCTTTAGGAACAGACTCGACTTGTGTGGACAAAACCAAAGGCACCGTGCCGAATAAACGGCATAAGTCAAAATACATATATGCTCTCAGAAAATGAGCCTGCCCTAATATCTTGTTTTTCTGCACCTCGTTTCCCCAAGGCACCCTGTCTATATTCTCCATGACAAAATGAGTTCTATAAATACCCCGGTAATATTTACTCCAGATACCCGAATACATATTATCCTGGCTTTTCTTATATTCATTCACGGCCAATATCATCCTGTCGACCGTACTGCCGCCACCAAAGCGGTCGTCAGACATGATCTCAGCAAGCAAGAAAAATGTTTGCCAAAAAGGATCTTTGATTTCCCCTATCGCGGCATAGGCCGACAGCAATGAAGAATACACATCCTCAGACGTTTGAGGAAAATTGGAAGAGTTCTTTTGTGTCAAGTCTTCCGTATCCAGAAAATCTGAACACGACAAGAATATGCAAATGCTAATTATAAATAGACTTATCTTTTTCATAACAATACCTTTTTAATATTTAAGTGAAACACCGATTAAGAATGATACCGGAGCCGGGTAAGAACCGATGTCAATGCCTCCGGCCCAATTATTTCCATTTCCGACTTCAGGGTCAAAGCCGGAATAACCCGTAACCGTCAATATGTTTTGTCCCGTAACATACAGCCGTGCCTGGCTCAGCGGCATTTTTTTCCACAAATACTTAAAATCATATCCGATAGTCAGATTGCTGATTCTCCAGTAATCTCCATTCTCGATATACCGGTCAGATACGTAAGTATCATTTATATGAGTAGCCATATTCACCCGCGGGATCGTATTAGACGTGCCTTCTCCATGCCAACGTCCCAGGATATCTTTCGTATAGTTTTCATGAGGCCGGTCGGCAAAACGGCGATATGATTTTGCGATCTGGTTTCCAAGAACCCCGTTAGAGGTCATATTCAAATCAAAACCTTTATATCCTAAATTAAAGGAGAAGCTAAATATGAAATCCGGATTCGGATCTCCGATCATCAGCTTATCTCCGTCATCTATCACATTATCATCATTCTGATTGACAAAAATCAAGTCGCCCGGAACAGCATTCGGCATAATTTTCTCCCCTTTACTGTTTACATAATTATCTATCTGCTGTTGATTCTGGAACACGCCTCCCGTCTTATATCCCCAGAAATACCCCAATGGGAAACCTTCTTCCGCTCTATATAATTCAGCTATTCCCTGGGCTAACACATTAGAAGGGCCATGAATCACACCTTCATCATTCGCAATGCGCAGAACCTCATTCTTATTACGGGCAAAATTCACATTCACTCCATAAGAGAAATCCCGGAGATTGTCTCTCCACGATAAAGAAATTTCCCAGCCACGGTTCCTGACGTCGCCTCCATTAATAAACGGAGCGCCCGTTCCCATTATACCTAAAATAGGAGCTTGTATAAGCCAGTCTTTCGTTGTTTTATTATACCAGTCAAAAGTAAAACCTAAACGGCTACCCAAAAAACGGGAATCCAACCCTATATCTGTCTGTTCGGAAGTTTCCCAAGTCACATCCGGATTCGACATAATATTTGGATAAGCAGCCGTCGTCTGGTTAGTTTTGTCTATACCCGGAAAATATCTTGAATCAAAAGCGATCGTAGACAAATACTGGAACGGCGAAATCGCTTGGTTACCATTACGTCCCCAGCTTGCTCTCAACTTGAAGAAATCCATCCAGGAGGACGACAGATCTTCCATAAAGGATTCATTCGAAATTACCCAACCGGCCGATACGGACGGGAAATATCCCCATCTTTTATCCGGAGCAAAATTGGAAGAAGCATCGGCTCTCATCACCAACGTAGCCATATATTTTTCCTTATAATCATAATTGATTCTGCCGAAGAAAGACAACAGCCGGCCCTGTCCCCAGGGACTTCCGTATAATGAAGTCTTGTCGGAATAGATAATTCTCGTATTATCCAGATAGCCATGTTTAAAATCATCAAATATGGAATTGACATTCTTACCACTTAAACTTTCCCCTATTCCCGATTTCTCAGCTGAAGTCCCGACTAATACATTCAGATTATGATCCTCATTGATCGTCGTTTCATAGTTTACCGTATTCTCGAAAATCCACTTCAGGCCTACCGACATGTTCTGATTGACTTCACTTTCCGTACGATATCCTTCATCGATAGTAGATAAATTATAAACGGGGACAAAACTTCTATAGGAAGAAGCACTCATGTCAATACCGAAAGAGCTTCTCCAGGTTAATCCTTTTATCGGTTGTAAAACCATATAAACATTACCTCTCAAGTAATTGGATTTGTTCATATTTCCGCTATTCCGATAATAGTTAAGACCGACAGGATTGGCATCATAAGGATTCCAGGGAATAGAATAATGATAATCTCCGTTCTCATCATATACCGGCAGGAACGGACTCGTTTTCATTGCCTGAAACAGATAGTTGCCACCGCCTCCGATAGCCTCCCTTATCACATGCGAATAGTTCAGATTCTCCCCGACCTTTAATATGTCAAAAGAGTTTCCTTTTATCAGTGAATATTCCGTATTAATGCGGAAAGTATACCGGCTGTATTGCGGAGTCGACGGTTGTCCCAAAATACCTTCCTGAGAGGTATACGAGAGTCCCAACGAATAGACAGACTGCTCCGTACCGCCCGTTATGCCTAACGCATGATTCTGGGTTAACGCGTTTTTATTCTTCAGCTCTTCGAGCCAATTGGTTCCGTTCCATGTCCCGTTTTGTATTTTACTCCAGTCCGGAACCAAAGAAGCGAAATCATATTCCGGCATACCGGAATTAACGGCCGCCTCATTCATGATCATCGCAAAATCCTGTGCATTCAACGTCTCCACATTCTTATATAGATTCTGAATGCCGACATAGCCGTCATACGAAATCGAAGCCTTTCCTTTTTTCCCTTGTTTCGTCACGACCAGGACTACGCCGTTGGCAGCCCTTGCTCCGTAAATAGCCGCCGAAGCAGCATCTTTCAAGACATCGATCGATTCGATATCCGCCGGATTCAGGTAATCGATGCTACTGGTCGTAACACCGTCGACAATATAAAGAGGCGTTGAATCGCCGGTCGTACCGACACCACGAACCGAAATCTTAAATCCTTCCCCCGGAACACCTGAGTTCTTGACAATGGAGACACCCGGAGCCTGGCTTTGCAAAGCTCCTAAAGGATTGACCGTATTCAGTTTTTGCAGGTCATCACCCTTCACCTGGACGGTTGCTCCCGTTACCAACTTCTTTTTCTGTACGCCATAACCGACAACTACCACTTCATCCAGACTCTGAGAATCTTCCTTCAAGACAATATCAAAGCGTTCTTTTCCTGCAACCGGGATGATCTGGTCCACATATCCGATATAGGAGATTTGCAACTCTGCATTATCCCGGACACTTAATGAGAAATTGCCATCCAGATCAGAGATCACGCCATTCGTCGTCCCTCTCTCCACTATATTTGCACCGACAACGGGTTCACCGTCCTGATCTACGATTTTTCCGGATACTTTCTTCTCTTGCTGCTGGATTTCCACAATATTCTCTTCCTTTTGCGAAAGAATAATATTGACGCCCTCCATTGTAAAGGTTAGCCCTGTGTTTTTCAACACTTCCTCCAATACTTCCCGGACAGGTTTGTTGGAGGCACGGACAGATACTTGCCGGCTCAGGTCGACATTACGGTTCGAGACAAACAGATAATCCGTCTGGCTTTCTATTTCATTAAGAACATCTTCCAGTTGGACCCGGACTTTATTCAAACTGATCTTCGTATTCTGTGAATTTGCATGGTTTGCAAAAGTGAGACACGAACATAATAGTAGAAAACTCGCTGTTAACTTCATAACCCTGCATATTTGTTTCCTTCCCGAATCTTTTTCTCGCAAAGACTCGGACAAAAAAAGTTTTTTCATACCTTTGTAAATGATTTTTAATTAATAAGTATATTAAGTAATGTACTGGAGATCCGGTGGTTGTTGGCGCAACTGCCGGTTCTTTTTTTGTGTGTTTCTCATGTGTCCTTTCCCATAGGCATATTCGTTTTATCAGTTAATATATATGATGTTTCGCTCTTCATCACGTTCGTAAATAAAAGGAAAATCGTTTTGCAACACACGCAAAGCGTGGTCCACGCCATCCGAAATGCGCAGCTTTCCACGATAGCCCTGATCCTTTACCTCCTGATTATTGATAACAATCCGGACATCATAGAACTTCTCAAACAATTGCATAATCGCATCGAACGACTTGTCTTCGATATAAATCAGGCCGTCTTTCCAACGATAACCATTCACATCGGTTGTAGGCGATACCTGTAAAGCATCCCCAACCAACTCAGCCGTCTGTCCCGGTGAGAGGAAGATGACTTTCGAGAGCGAATTGTATAGTTTGACCTTTCCTTCATAAAGCGTTGTCCGAAAGTGGGATTTAGCGGTATATGCTTCCACGTTGAAGATCGTTCCCAACACTTCTATATCGTACTTATCCGTCTTTACAATAAACGGCTTTTTGTCTTTCGCCACCTCAAAATAGGCTTCTCCGTTCAACGTAATCTCCCGGTTCTTCCGGGAAAAAACCATCGGATAACGCAAAGTTGTGTTAGCATTCAACCAGACGTTTGTTCCGTCAGGCAACAGGATATTGGTCCGGTTACCGGCAGGGACACTGACACATTGGTAGGTTTCAGACAACTGGTCTGCTTTATAATTGTCATACAAATAGAAACTTCCCAGCAGAAGCAAGACGGATGCCGCTATTCTCAAACTCCAGTTCAGCCAGGACTGCATGTGTAAATGTTTGTTGACTTTAATTTCAGGCTTATCCACCAGTATGGATGCATCGAAGCGAATCCGTTCCCGGATAAAACGCTTCCGGTTGGATTCGTCATGCTCGATCCACTGGTGTATGGCTTCTTTTTCCTCCTCCGAAGCCTGCCCCAGAAAATAACGGATAAGTATATGTTGATCTATATTCATTGCTCTCTCTTTAGTGTTTCTATAAGTAGAGCAACTCAGAAGGAAAAAATCCTAACCGCAACAATATTTTTTCCCGCAAAACCTTAATTCAGGAATAAGAGGAGGAGTGGAATGTAGTCTTTCAATTTTTGCAAAAGGTAGTTATTCGCCTTATTAATATGGTAATCGATCTTTTGCAGAGACACGCCCAATATGCCGGCAATATCTTTCCGGGACTTATTTTCCAGACGGTTCAGGACAAATATATTCCGGGTCTGTTCGGGCAACTCCTCTAAAGCACCCATTACGATATTCATAATATCCCGGGAGAAGATCGTCCCGTAAGTATCGTCTTCCAGCGTTTGGATGCGGGTAACGATTTCCCAATCGTACAGCTTCGTACAATTCTTGCTATACTCGATCTCTACCTGAAGATGTTTCAGATAGTTCAGACATTTGTTCTTGACCGACTGTAAGATATATCCCAAGACATCGGTATCGGCCGGCAGCCGGTGCTTGTTTTCCCAATAATACAACAAGGCGTCATGAGTCATATCCTCGGCTGTCGGCAAATCGTTGACATAATAGAAAGCATATCTTACAAAACGCTGATAGTACGTATTGTAAAAAGCTCCAAAATTCATCTCCGAATTTATCTCAAAGGGGTTTATTATGTTTCTCCGATTCTCCAAGCAAGTATTTTGTTAACTTCACAAAAATAACTTTTACTGGTGGAATTACCCAAATTCCACGAAACTATTTTCACCCGCTCCGGCAAAATCTTATGTATTCCTGTGTGTCAGTCTCTCAACACATAAACCTCCCCCCGCAGCATCTCTTCCGCCTCCTGCTTCATGATTTCAGGGATGGGAGTTACGGCACCTTCGTCGATCTTGCGGATGAAATCGGGGTATTCTTTTTTATAAACGTCAAACATGTAGTTGGCAAAGACGAACATCACGGTGAAGCGGAGATTCGCCAGGCGGTCGCACATCTTGACAAACGAGGCGAATTTCGTCTCGCGTATACCTTTATAATAGGCAGCGTCCGCACGCTCGTCACGGTTACGGCCTTTCTCGTTGGTCAGGGCGTAGACTATTTCCGGGACTTGGCGGTCGAGTTGAACCTTGTACGCTTCCGGCAAGGCGATTCCTTCCGGCTTGAAGCTGCGGACAAACTTCACGACGTCATGATAGCTCATACGCGCGTCTTCTATCGTGTCGTGCAGGTAGGCCGAAGCGTAGAGGACAAGCACGTCCGCTTCGGTTTCCGCCACCAGATAGCCGTAGCGGGAGACATACGAGGCAGTCAGTTTCAGGTGAAAGCCGTAGGGAAGAAATTCCCCATAGCGTTGATTCACACGGTCATGAATGGCAAAAGCCTCCTTCTCTACCGCACGAAGCCACAGCCGGTTAGCCTGCACTGCCTTAACAAAGTCGAGTTGTTCCATTGTTTATCCTATTTAGTTCCGACAAAATTGTCTGCAAAGATAAATTGTTTTATCCTATTTCCTTATCTTTTTCATCCTATACTATTAGCCCATTCCTAACTATTCGTA
>URZO01000110.1 GCA_900552465.1 uncultured Parabacteroides sp.
TAGAAGGACCACCACGAGAATAATATGCAATACGTTGTTCATCATCTTTTCTTATGTCTTTATTTTTTTGTTTGACGCTGCAAATGTAGAACAATAATTCGTATCACCAAAGAATTTAAAAGAAAAATATCGCTTTATCTTACATTTTTCAAGTAAAACAGATAACAGTCTTGCATTTTAACAGACTATTTCGCATTCCATCACTAAGAGTCTGTTTAAATTTTGCTTGACACTGTTTTGAGGATTGGAGATACTTATCATCCATGCAAAGCTAAAATCAATTTATCCAAAATCCATTGTATTATCTAAAGGAAAGAGCACTTTCTCTATAATAGGCAATAACATCAAAACAATGATAAGTCATATATATAACCATAAGGAGTACAAAAAACGAAAACGCGATCCATGAATAAAAAGCATATTTATCAGAACGATTCAGAAGATTTCTACCTACATAATATACCAGACTGGAACTAACAAGAACAATCGCTAAATGTATTATAATAATTACCGCAACCATGTTATCTCTATTTATATTTCTATTTCTATTTTACAACCATCTCTTCACCCCTCCATGATGCGAGCAAGTCCCTCTTCGGATTCTACTGAAACGACATGTACCATCCCGACAAAGGGCTGTCGCTCCCACCCTTTCAATTCGGCGTGAATGACAAGGTAAAGATACATCTTTATGCTCAAACCAACATGGGTCAAAGGACTTATTGTATAAAAATATTTTTCAGGCTCGAAAAACATTTGAAACAAAATAAATGTCAACCCGCTTTTTCGACGTCAAAAAAGGAGCTTTTTACTCTTTTTCGGGAGTTTATTGCCGTGAAGTCGGACTTTATTTCATTTTTATGGGACTTTATCGCCATGAGGACGGTCGTCGTACCCTATGAAGACGGTCGCCATTCCAATGAAGACGGTCGCGAAGGCGATGAGGACCGTCCTCATGGCAAAAAAGCCCCTAAATACCCTTTAAGTATTTGGGGTGTCGTCCGTTTTATTTTGAAATATTCGATTCTCCAGAAGTTAGGAGTTATCACTTTGCCGGTATTTCTGCTTTCCAACAATCAAAAAGAATGCTTTTCGGAACGTCCTCGGTACCCCATCCCATCCGGTGTCAGATGAAAAGGTCAAAGCCATGAAAAAAGTAATTTCAAAACAGATCAAAATTTCAAACGAAATAGGAAAACGGCAGAAATAGGGGTTGTTGTATAGTTTAACACATTGATCTAAGAGTTATCAGGATAATTTCTTTCTATAAAAGAATAGATTGGAGATAATTTGTATATTTGCCCCCCGCAGACTGAAATAATAAACAAATGAAACAATACAACTTTGACGAGGTCATCGAACGCAGGGGCACCAATTGTGTCAAGTTCGATACCTTAAAGGAACGATTCGGCAATGAGAACCTGCTTCCCCTTTGGGTTGCCGACATGGATTTCCGGACACCAGACTTTATTGTCGATGCTATCAGGAAACGTTGCGAACACGAGATATTCGGATATACATACGGATCGGACTCTTACTATAATAGTATTATCGAATGGGTGCATTATAAACATAACTGGAAAATACAACGTGAATGGCTTAGCTACATTCCCGGCATTGTAAAGGGAATCGGTTTCGTCCTTCAATGTTTCACCCAACCGGGCGACAAAGTGATCATCCAGCCACCAGTTTACCATCCGTTCCGTATCGTTCCGGAAAGCATGCACCGCGAAGTGGTGTACAACCCGCTGAAAATGGTGGATGGCGTCTATGAAATGGATTTCGACAACCTGGAATCGGTGATAGACGACCGGTGTAAAGTCTTGATCCTTTGCAATCCTCATAATCCGGGCGGCATTGTCTGGAAAAAGGATATGCTGGTCCGGTTAGCCGAGATTTGTGCCAAGCATCATATTTTGGTTATTTCGGATGAGATCCATGCAGAGATGGCCTATCCGCAATATACGCACCATCCGTTTGCAACGGTTTCCGAAGCGGCAGCCAATTGCAGCATCACCTTTATGGCACCGAGCAAGACTTTCAATATTGCCGGTATCGTAACTTCCTACTCGATTGTCCCCAATGCCGGGATACGGGAGCAGTTCTACTCCTTTATGGAAGCCGGCGAGTTCGGCGACGGAACAATCTTCGCTTATACAGCCACAGAAGCAGCCTATACTTACGGAGCGGAATGGTTACAGCAGATGCGGATGTACATAACGGAAAATGTACGTTTCGTGGATGATTACCTGAAAGCCAACCTGCCGAAAATAAAAGCATATCCTCCGCAAGCATCATTCCTCGTCTGGCTGGATTGCCGCGACTTGAAACTGAGCCAGCCGGAACTGGTCAGCCTCTTCGAGGAAAAAGCCGGCCTGTTGCTGAACGACGGAAGTATGTTCGGCCCCGGCGGCGAAGGTTTTATGCGTCTGAATATCGGTTGCCCGCGTTCAGTCCTGAAAACGGCTCTGGAAGCGTTGAAGAAAGCAATCGGTAAGAAATAAAAGTTTAAACCGAACGCAGATAATGCAGACGAACGCAGACTTATTTTATTGATAATAAATAATATCTGCGTTACTCTGCGCTCGTCTGTGTCCGGTAAATGCTAACTTTTGGCACACTGCCCTCATTCATTCTCCCCAGATAATCACAGCGGATGATCATGTCCGAAACGGTCCATGCATCTTTGGCAAACCGGAGTTCCTCATCCGAAACATCCCCCGCATCTCCTACCACTTTGTAATTCGGATCAATGGCAAAAGCCTTTTTGTCGGGGTCCAGAATGCTGCGTCCCAATCCTTTCCAGGCATAATTATCCAACCCGAGAAGAGACAACAGTGTCGGATATATATCAACCTGCCCCATCACTTTTTCATAGCGCATGCCTACCGGTGAGTTTATTATGATCAAAGGAGTAAACTGCTGATCCGAGACAATGCCTTTCCCCGCTTTCGTATCACAGAGCATGCTTCGTGCATCAGCAAGGCCTTCATGGTCACCGGTTACGACAACCATCGTATTATTCAATATCCCCGACTGTTTTAAACGCTCGATAAAAAGACCGATTGCCCTGTCCGTGTAATTCGCCATCGTCATGTAATCATTCATCCGCTGAGGGATCTCAGCGGAAAAAAATATATTTTTTAATTCTTTCGGCAGAATAAACGGGTTGTGACCGGAATAGGTCACACATTGCAGGAACGTATGTCCATCTTTGTTCCACACAACCCCATCTTCAATCTTATCGGCACACTGGCGGAAGAAAGAGACATCTCCCAATTTTTTATGAGGCCCGACACGTTCATCAAGGATAAAACTCTGTTTATCCAACAGTTGGTCATACCCAAACATCGGAGCGACAATATTCTGGTTCCAGACAATCCTTTTATCGACCGTCATCCCGTAAGCCCGTGCTCCCGGATATTTTTCTTTAAACGCCTTAACGACAGAAGGATAATAAGAAGAGGGAAACTTAGTGCTATACGCACCGTTCGCAATCGGTAACAGCCCTGTATCGAACAGAAGCTGGGCATCGATCGAACGCCCTCCTTTTACCTGTGTCAGGACATAAGGCGCATATAGCGTGGTCGAGTCTTTCAACAATTTATTCAGATAGGGGGTTATTTCATTGCCTTCCACCGTCTTTTCCAACACCCAACTTTCCAGAGATTCGGCCAAAATCAAAATACAATTATCGCGTACCTCGATCTTAACCGGCAACGGTTTCCAGGCCGGTTTATCCGCTAACCAGGTATTTATATGTTTCTCTATCTCCGGTGTGTACACAACCTGCTCGCGTAAATAATCATAATAAAGCGAACCGAAAACAGTGTACATAGGAGTCCCGCAAGTATGCATATTGGCATTTTGAAGGGATTCGAAAGCCGCTTTATATCCCCTCTTCATTTCGATCAACCCGAACGAGAGCAGGCCAGTAACCAGAATCAGAAGGAAATAACGCAGAGGGAAGCGACTTCCCGGAACTTCCGCACTTTCATTCCGGCCATATTTCCACCATACAAATCCGGCAAACAGGGTGGAAAGAGGGAAAAACAGATCCGTCCACCGCGAAGCGTCGCAGACACTTGCAGTGAAATCTTTCAGATTCCCGGCCAACATATAGCTGCTTAAAGGGATAGCCGTAAAATAAGTCCGGAAATACATCAGGTTGGTAACCAATAACAAATCGACCAGTACGAAAATGACAAGCGTCGTCTTAACCGCCCGGAAACAGACGAGAGGCAATAATAAAACCAATGTCACCAATAGAGCATCCAGATAGGTTTCAATCCTTGAGCAAGAGGTAAAGGTCGTCTGCAGGCACCACAGGAAATCAAAAAAGAAGAATTTAGCGACTAAGCAAATGAAAAAAAGATACAGTACTTTACTGTAAATTCTATTACCAAACATAAGTAAACACTTTAATTAGACAACACCTATATAACAATGTTTGAGACGGCAAAGATAACTATATTCTCTCTTAATTCTATCTCAAAACATTACATATCTTTATTTTTCAAAGATTAAGAACGCAAAATCGGAAATTATGCGTAAATTTGTCATCGTTTTATTTATCACAAAAACAATTTTATAATGAAAATTACAGCAAATAAGTTCGTTGCAGTTACTTACGACCTGAACGTAGGCGAAGGCGAAGAACGCGAATTGATGGAAAGAGCAACGGCCGAAACGCCCCTGAAATTTATCTTCGGCACAGGTGCTATGCTCCCCGCTTTTGAAGACGCTCTGAAAGACTTGGAAGTAGGCAACAAATTTAACTTCTCTATAGCTCCGGCTGATGCATACGGCGAGTATGTGGAGGAACACGTTCTGGACCTGCCGAAGAATATTTTCGAAGTGGACGGCAAGTTCGACTCGGAAATGATCAAAGAAGGAAACACGGTTCCGATGATGGATTCAAACGGCAACCGTATGAACGGTTCGGTTCTGGAAGTAAAAGACGATGTAGTCGTAATGGACTTCAATCATCCGTTGGCAGGCGAAACACTGCATTTCAGCGGTGATGTTATCGACGTACACGAACCGACAGCTGAAGAAATAGCAGCTCTTTCTGCTCCGGCAGGAGGATGCGGTTGCGGATGCGACGATTGCGGAAACGATTGTGGAGACCACAATCATGATGGTGGATGTGGATGCGGCGGTTGCCACTAATATAAGGTGAATACGTTCGGAAACATATACAGACTGACCTCTTTCGGAGAATCGCACGGTCCCGGAATCGGAGGCGTGATTGACGGATGCCCGGCTGGGATCGAGCTGGACACGGCTTTTATCCAAAGCGAACTGAACCGCCGTAAGCCGGGACAGTCCAAAATCACAACTCCACGTAAGGAAGACGACGAAGTACAGTTTCTTTCCGGCATTTATGAAGGAAAGACGACTGGTACTCCGATCGGTTTTATCATCTGGAACAAGAATCAGCATTCGTCGGACTACGACAATATGAAGAGCGTCTACCGCCCTTCACATGCCGATTATACCTATCAGACAAAATACGGGATCCGTGATCCCCGGGGCGGTGGACGTTCGTCGGCACGCGAGACAATCGCGCGTTGTGTTGCCGGTGCAATCGCCAAGCTGGCGCTCCGCCAGAAAGGGATCAGCATCCAGGCTTATACTTCCCAGGTGGGAAATATCAAGTTGGAAGGTTCTTATGCGGATTATGACTTAAGTAAGGTGGAAGATACGGCCGTACGATGTCCCGATGCGGCAACAGCAGCCGGGATGGAAGCACTGATAGCAGAAGTCAAATCCAAAGGCGATACGATCGGCGGTGTCATCACATGTGTAGCCAAAGGGGTTCCCGTAGGGCTGGGCGAACCGGTTTTCGGGAAACTGCATGCAGCGTTAGGACATGCCATGCTGACGATCAATGCCGTAAAAGGTTTTGAGTATGGCGACGGTTTTGATGCTGCCTTATACCGGGGATCGGAACGGAACGACCGTTTCTTTAACGACAACGGGCATATCAACACCCGTACCAACCATTCCGGTGGAATCCAGGGAGGCATCTCGAACGGACAGGATATTTACTTCCGTGTGGCCTTCAAATCGGTTGCCACGATCCTTATGGAACAGGAAACGGTTAATATGGATGGCGAAGATACGATATTAAAGGCTCGTGGCCGCCATGATCCGTGTGTCCTGCCACGTGCAGTGCCTATCGTCGAATCGATGACGGCAATGACATTACTGGATTATCTGTTGATACAAAAAACAAGGGAATAATAATGTGGCAATTATTTAATGTGCCAATGTGCCAATGAAAACAGCAATCGTTTGTATTATAATTGGCACATTGGCATATTTGCACATTGATACATTATTATTCATGATGGTACGGTTCATTATTTAGGATCGTCATCGCCCGATAAATCTGTTCGACAAAAATCAAACGAATCATCTGGTGGGAAAAGGTCATTTTACTTAATGATATTTTCTCGGCAGATGCTTTGTAAACAGCCTCACTGAAACCATACGGGCCACCGACGACAAAAACCAACCGCTTCGGAACGGTATGCATCTTCTTTTCGAGATATACGGAAAACTGCATAGATGTAAACTCTTTTCCTTTTTCATCCAACAAAACCAAATAATCTCCGGGTTGCAACGCCTTCAGTATCAGTTCTCCCTCCTTCTCTTTCTGCTGCGGTTCAGACAGGTTCTTGACGTTCTTGATGTCGGGAATCACTTCCAGTTCAAAGGGGATATAATGGACCAGACGATTCTTATATTCATTGATCGCTTCCACAAAATAGCCGGCATCCGTCTTACCTATCACAATTAGCGCAATTTTCATTCGTTTACATTTTAGAGATTGAAGGCGCTAAATTACAGGAAAAAATACATACCTTTGCATGATAGTACTCATAAAAAGAGGAGATAGCTTATGAAACGATTATTTCTTACGTTGGCATTGGTTCTCTCGGTTCTGAGCATGATGGCAGCCGATATCGTTCCGATTTCAAATGCTTTCAAGGGAGGCAACGCCTCGTCGCTCAGCGGATCAATGGACAAGGAAGTCGACATGGCCCTACCGGGTTCGTCCAAAAAGTGCAACGCAAACGATGCTGTTTCAATGCTGAATGCCTTCTTCGGAAGTAACAAACCGACAGGATTCACGGTCGTGCATCACGCTGATAAAAAAGAGAATGGTTTCTTTGTCGGCAAACTGCCTACCGCATCCGGCGAATACCGTGTAAACGTGACCTACCGGGCGGAAGGAGACAAAGCGATTATACAATCTGTCAGAATAGAATAATAAAGGATATGAATTTAAAAGAAACAAAAGAACAACTGATCGCGGAACTGATCCGCCTGGCATTTGCAGAAGATATAGGTGATGGCGACCATACAACGCTGTGTTGTATCCCGGCAACGGAAATGGGTAAAAGCCAGCTGATCGTAAAAGAAGACGGTGTACTGGCCGGTGTCGAAATGGCTGAACGCATCTTCCGGGCTTTCGATCCGGACTTGAAGATGACGACGTTTATACAGGACGGGACTGAAGTGAAAAAGGGCGATATCGCTTTCGTCGTAGAAGGGAAAGTGCAGTCTTTGTTGCAGACCGAACGCCTGATGCTGAACGTGATGCAGCGTATGAGCGGCATCGCAACTACTACACGCAAATACGTAAAAGCGCTGGAAGGCACAAAAACACGCGTATTGGATACGCGCAAAACGACTCCGGGCCTGCGCATGATCGAAAAGGAAGCGGTTAAAATCGGCGGCGGTGTAAATCATCGTATCGGTTTGTTCGATATGATTCTGCTGAAAGATAACCATGTGGATTTTGCCGGAGGCATCGAAGCGGCGATCACACGTTGTCATCAATACCTGAAAGAGAAGAACAAGGACCTGAAGATCGAAATCGAAGTCCGTAACTTCGACGAATTGCAGGAAGCGATGCGTGTCGGCGGCATCGACCGCATTATGCTGGATAACTTCAATATCGAGAATACGAAGAAAGCTGTCGAAATGGTTGCCGGTCGTTATGAACTGGAATCTTCCGGCGGTATCACCTTTGCCACACTTCGCGACTATGCAGAATGCGGTGTGGACTATATCTCGGTCGGAGCGCTGACCCACTCCGTCAAGGGACTGGATATGAGCTTCAAGGCTTGCTAAGCCTCACCCCCTACAAGATACGTTTTACGACATTATTATGTAATTGGTATTGCTGCCCGCTTTCGGGACATACGGCAATACCTTTTTCGTTAAAATCGAGGCGGTGGCCGTATTCGCTTATCCAGCCGATCTGAACGGATGGATTACCGACGACCAGGGCATAAGGGGGAATGTCTTTTGTGACAACTGCCCCTGCGCCGATCATGGCGTATGCTCCGATGGCATGGCCGCAAACGATGGTTGCATTCGCTCCGACAGTTGCCCCTTTGCCGATATGAGTTTTCTGATACTGGTTCTTGCGAACGACGGCACTACGGGGATTGATCACATTAGTGAATACGCAACTGGGCCCTAAAAAGACATCGTCTTCACACGTCACTCCGGTATAAACAGATACATTATTCTGGACTTTCACATTATTCCCGAGAACCACTTCCGGCGAGATCACTACATTCTGCCCGATGTTACAGTCCTGTCCGATCGTACAACCGGACATGATATGCGAGAAATGCCAGATACGGGTATTATCACCGATCGTGCATCCGGGGTCGATAACCGCTGTTTCGTGTGCCTGATAAGCTGCCATTTATTTATAGATTAAGAAGATTGTCGGTTTCTTACTCAGATCGGGCACTTTACCGGCCCATTCCTTTACCGGACGCGTGTGGATATATTCATCCTCACAGGTTATGTTCGATGCAATACAAAGCTTAGTAGACGGACGGCAAGTACGAATCAGCTCTTCCGCCAGTTTATTGTTGCGATAAGGCGTTTCGATGAACAACTGCGTCTGGTTCTCCGAATAGATACGGCCTTCCAGCTTCTTGATCGTGTTCGTCCGTTCCGAGGCGTCGATCGGCAGATAGCCGTGAAAAGCGAAGCTCTGGCCGTTAAAGCCGGAACCCATAACCGACATAAGGATAGAAGATGGACCCACTAACGGGACCACTTTGTAGCCCTTCCGTTGTGCAATCGCCACGACATCTGCACCCGGATCGGCAACAGCCGGACACCCCGCCTCCGAAATCACGCCGACCGATTCACCTTTTGCCAACGGAACCAGATAACCGGCCACATCTTCGGGTGAGGTATGCTTGTTCAATTCGTAAAAAGCCAGGTCGTCTATCACGATAGACGGCTCCGTCTTCTTTAGGAAACGACGTGCCGTACGCACATTCTCCACAATAAAATGGCGGATGGAAAGGATCACTTCCCGGTTGTATTCGGGAAGAACCCGGCGGTGTTCAACGTCGCCAAGCGTAACCGGTATGAGGTAAAGAGATGCTTGCATAGTTCATAAATCGGATATGCCGGACCGATGACCGTTTTTTATTCGATACAAAAATAGTACTTTTGTGCCAAACAAGCAGAATAAGATGGCACTTCCTATAGATTTTATCACACGCACCCGAGCATTACTGGGAAATGAGTTCGACCGGTTAGAGGCAGCGTTGCAGGCCGACGTCCCCGTCAGTATCCGTATAAACGAGAAGAAAGGGACACCTGCTCCCAAAGCAGGGGCGCCGGACAGCCAGGTTGCCTGGTGCGAAACGGGCTATTACCTGCCGGAGAGGTTGTCGTTCACATTCGACCCGCTGTTCCACGCCGGAGCCTACTACGTGCAGGAAGCCTCCTCCATGTTCCTCGAACAGGCAATACGGAATTATGTAAAAGCGCCGGTCCGGTGCCTCGACCTCTGCGCCGCCCCGGGTGGCAAATCGACACACCTGCTCAGCCTGTTGCCGGAAGGAAGCCTGCTTGTCAGCAACGAAGTGATCCGCAGCCGGAGTAACATTCTGGCTGAAAACATTGCCAAATGGGGAAACCCAAACAGCATTGTCACCAATAACGATCCGGAGGAGATCGGCCGTCTTACGCATCTGTTCGACGTGATCGTCACCGACGTGCCCTGCTCTGGCGAGGGTATGTTCCGCAAAGACACCGACAGCACAGGCGAATGGAGCGTGGCCAATGTCGAACTCTGTGCCGGACGCCAGCGCCGTATCATCCATGATATCTGGAACGCCCTGAAACCGGGCGGCCTGCTGGTCTACAGCACCTGTACCTACAACACCGAAGAGGACGAAGAGAACATACATTATATAATTGAGGAGTTAGGCGCCGAAGCCCTGTCCATTCCGGTGAAAGGAGAATGGCAAACGACCGGCCCGCTCAAATACGACCACCCGGTCTACCGCTTTTTCCCGCACAAGACTAAAGGCGAAGGCTTCTTCCTGGCCGTCCTCCGGAAAGCCGAAGGGGAAGCGGAAGAGATACGGTTCAAAAGTAAAAACAAAAAAGAGAAAGGGAAAACCGTACCGGCCACACCCCAAGCTGTCAAATCGTATCTATCGGATGCCGACCTGTGTTCATCCGAATGGAACGGCAATTTCCTCCGGATGCATCCCGAACCCGTCCGGCTGGTTTATCCGCTGCTCCGCGAACACCTGCGCATCCTCTCCGCCGGCATCTGCATCGGCGAAGCCAAAGGAAAAGACTTCATCCCAGCCCAGGAGCTGGCGCTCAGCACCGCTCTGCATCCGGACGCCTTCTCTTCGGTCGAGCTGGATTGGGACAACGCAATCCGGTATCTGAAAAAAGAAGCCCTTCTCCTGCCCGACGACACGGAAAAAGGCTACGTATTACTTCGCTATAAAGGATTCCCCCTCGGCTTCGCCAAACATCTCGGCAACCGGGCCAATAACCTTTACCCGCAGGAATGGCGCATTCGCACCAGCTATATTCCGGAGAAGGTGACGACGTTATTATAGCCTCACTCGCTCTTCACCACCTCCGCCGGATTGCTGTTGGCGGCCTTCAATACCTGTCCCAGAACTGTCAGTAGAACCACCACTACGACACCCGTAATCACTCCCGCCAGTAGCCACCAGGGGATATTCGTGCGATAGGCATATCCTTGCAGCCAGTTGTTCATGGCAATATAAGCCAGCGGGAGCGCGATAGCTCCGGCAACGACCACCTGCAATGTGTATTCACGGAAAAACATGCGGACAATGCTCCAAACCTCAGCTCCCACAACTTTGCGGACAGCAATTTCCTTCCGGCGACGCCGAGAAGCTGCAGCGGCTACGGCATAAATACCGAACAACGAAATCAGCAGGCAAACGACTGCCAAGACGGAAAACATCTTTAAGCCCGCCTGCTCCGAAACATTCAAACGATCATACATTTCGCTAAGCGCTGTCGGATGCACATCCACAAAAGAGGGGTCTATTTCAGGCAGAATAGCATTTAGCCGTTGTATCGCCTCTTGCTCCTGACCGGGCAACGTACGGACATAGAAACTATTTGACGGATACATCGACTGGAAAAATATAGTCGGAAGGATATGGCTACGGAGTGAAAAGAGATGGAAATCTTTCACCACACCCACCACGCGATATTCTTCCTTCTCATTTAAAGTCAGTCGAATAACAGTTCCTACCGGTTCGCGAAGCCCCATCACCCGGACAGCCTCCTCGTTAAGAACCACTTTACGCTCTCCACCTTCATCCAGCCATTCTCCCTTAAGCATATGAACCTTGAATATTTCAGCAAACCGGCTATCGGTGGGAACGGTACAAAAAGCAGGTTTTTCGGCTTGCGACTTCCCCGGCCATTCCACATCTGTTTTTATCTCAGAAGGAGAAGCACTGTGCTTCGGCGTGAAATAGGTATCCGTCACTTGCTCGATTTGAGGAATAGAGGCCAGTTCTTTCAGTAAGGCTTCGCGTACATCGTCATTTATAAAAAGCTGGATACCGGACAAATAGATGATATTATTGCGGTCGAATCCCAAATCTTTATGATTGACAAAACGCATTTGCAGCATCACAACCCATACAGCGACAAGAAAAACAACACTGACCGCAAGTTGTAAAGTGACAGCCATACGCTGTAACCCCATCCCTCCGATAGCCTTTCGTTCCGCCAGTGGCCGCATGGCCGACCGGCTCAACCGTCCAAAAAGAATAAAACCGGCGAACAGAACGAATAACATCACACCTGCTCCACAAACAGCAAAAAGACTAAGAACCTGCGATAGCTCCATCCTAATCCCCAGCAGACCGGAAAATACTGGACTGGCAACAACGACGAAGTAGCAGGCAGGCAACAATGCCAGTAAGATAGCACAAGCCAGTTCGAACAGCATCTGCCGGACCAGTTGACCGCCGGACGCACCATTAACCACTCTCAGATGTAATTCGCGCATACGTTGACGGAAAAGACCGAGATGCAGGTTCAGGAAATTGAACAATGCACTAAACAACAACAATATCCCGGCAATAACAAACAAGCAGATGAAATTAAGCGTAAACGGCACATCCGTATTCAACCGGTAGCGGACATCGCACACAGGCAACATCCGTATTTCCATACCGGGACTTGCACACTTATCGGAAGGATAATGGTGCAGTTGTCCTTCAAGGAGGCCAATATCCGTATCAGGAGGTAGTTTTACATACATCTGTAAAGACGCTAAATTCCATATAGCCTTTCCGGATTCATCAATAAATGTTTTATGCAATCTTATCTGTTCATGGGAAAGAATTGCCTCAAACGACAAATTAGTGTCACGCGGCGGATCTTTCACTACGGCTGTAACGGTGTAGGGCGAATCATATTGAGTTATGCCTATGCCCTTTATCGACTGTCCGACAGCTTTCTCCACATCCCCGAACAAACGTATGGCAACAGATTCCGTAAGGACGATGTTGTTCGCAACCTGCAACGGTTGCCAAGCATCGCCACTGATAACCATTTGAGGAAAAACAGCTAAAAAAGTACTGTCTGTAAAAAGCGTTTGCAACCGGACATACGGCGTTCCCTCGGTTTTGCAATCAATTTGCTCAACAAAGAAAACAGTAGAGGTTTGCGTTGCGGGAAACTGTTCATGTAGTTTCCTTTCCAGAATCCCCGAAACCATATCGTTCACCTTACCCGTTTGTTTATCAAATGAATAGACACGATAAATCCATTCCGCACCGGGATAGAAACTGTCGTAAGACGTTTCATAGCGCAGCCAGTAAAACGCCGGAACAAAACAGGCAAGGCTAAACGCCAAACTGAAAATACCGGTTAACGACTGTGCCTTATATTTCCACATATTGCGGAAAGCAATTTTAAGGTAAAGCGCAAGCATAATAACATCAAATTTAAGTTACCTCTTTATTCATATACGGGCAAAAAGCATGCCAAAACACGCAGTCTGTTAATAAACAACGCATTAATCATATTTCCGATACCCACCATTGTCTAATAATTAGACAGCGGTGTAAAGATATTAGACACTCGCCATTATATCTTAGGCTGATTGGATGATTCATATTTTTGCATATTTGAGCTATCTTGTTCCCGCGCTTCGACGCGGGATCGCAGCGGAACAGGTTTT
>URZO01000111.1 GCA_900552465.1 uncultured Parabacteroides sp.
TTGCATTTGCTGCTGTTATCGCAGCTGTATCATTCGCATCTTGTGGCAACAAATCAGCAGAAAATACTGAAGTTGCAGAAACTGAAACAGAAGCTACAGTAGAAGAAGTTGTTGCACCTGCTGCTGAAGAAGCAACAGAAGAAGAAGTGACAGTTGCTGAAGGCGATTCAACAGTTGTTGAAGCTCCGGCTACTGAAACTCCCGCTGCTCCTGCTGAATAATTCATTCGGTAATCAGTCGATGAGGACAGTCTGTATGCGCATAACATACAGACTTTTTTATTTTATAAACCTTTGAAATGAATGAGTATGAAACGATCGTTATTGATTCTTCCGGTTCTTGCATGGCTGAGTCTGCCTGCATTCTCGCAGGAGCCTGTCGATAAGACAGTCTCTTTGCAGAGTATTGAAATCCAGGGAAAACGCTTCGGCGGATTGACCGGCGGCGATGTGAAACGTCTGCAGGTAGATTATAACCTGAGTGGTGTGACCGGTACGACAGCGGATGTGTTCCGCCAGTTGCCGTCGGTTGTAACGGATATCGAGGGTGGAATTACATTCCGTGGTTCCAGTCATCCCGGACTGTTGATCAACGGCGTTCCGTACGGGCTGATGGAGGAATACAGCGGGGATATGTTGATCCAGCTTCCGGCGCTCTTCTTCAACCGGGTGTCGATGACGGCAACTCCTTCTATCGAGTTGGTGCCCGATGGAGATGCGGGGATTCTGAACCTGTCGTCGACAGCCTATACCGATAAGGATTCTCCACTCATCGTGACACTGGGCGCAGGATTCCAGGAACGGTATAACGCCGGGGCAATCCTGAACCTGCATCCCGGCAAGTTTCATATCGTCGGAAAATATAACTACCGCCGTGAGTACCGGAAACGTACGTTTAGCAAAACGACGACGAACAAGGCGGGGACAACGGTGATGAACAATAACGCATCGGCCCGTCCGGATGTGCATCTGGCCGACTTGAGTATCGGATATGACCTGACGGCCAACGATCTGATCACCGTATATGGCCTGTATAGCCTGATGGACTACAGCCGTTACGGGAAGATCCATAACAGTAAGCTGGCAGACGGCAACCTGCAACCGGTCATGTTCCGCCACCGCTATAACGACCAGCGCCAGGAAGCATACGCGGCCGAGGCGCGTTGGAGCCACACGTTCCGCAATCCGGAGGACCGTCTGGATGTGACATTCAACTATAACAACTTCACCTACGACGAAGACAACGCATACAAGAACGAGAAACCGGAGACGGGAGCTATCATTGCCGAAGATAATTATTTCGTCAATCAGGATAAGAACAATTACTATCTGTCTGCGATCTATCGTAAACTATTTGAAGACGACTGGCGCCTGCGGGTCGGTTACATCGGATATTTCAAGGACGAGAATTATCATGCCAGTGGCAACAAGTTGTCAGGTGAGTCATGGGCTTTTGACTGGCAGAAGGAGAACGAATACTATTTCGACCGTCGTACGAATCTGTTTTTAGTTTCTTTGGAAAAGAAGTGGAACGCTCTTTATGTTGAAGCAGGCGTGCAAGGCGAACTGAACTGGCAAAAGATCGATACGCGCTATCAGACCGACGATGTGGCTGATAAGTTCCCGATGGTCAAAAGCTCATCCCGTTTTCATCTGTTCCCCCGTTTGAAGCTCGGTTATCAGACGGATAAGGCTGGCGAGTTTATATTAAGCTATGCTGGACGCGTAATTCGTCCGTATGGAAGTTATCTGAATGTGTTTACCGATCGTAGTGACGCTACGCATATCTGGAAAGGAAATCCTGATTTGAAGGACGAAATGATCCATTCGGTTGAGTTGTCTTATTCCTATTCGACTTCTGCTTTCCGCCTGTCGCCAAGCCTTTACTACCGCAACAAAAGGAACCGGATCATGGATATCGCCACCTCGTCCGACAATGAAACGATCTGGAAGAAGGAGAATATCGGCCATAGCCAGACCTTTGGTTTTGAACTGTCCGGAACCTGGCAACCGATCCGTATTTTGTCGATCGGCCTGTCCGGCGATATCTTTCGGGATGAGATCGACGGCCGCACGATCGGTTATGATGAGAAGAAATCGCTGGTTTGCGGTGATGTTAAAGGCAATATCAATATTGCTATTACACCGACTACGGAATTGCAGCTCGACGGCTTTTACATCTCCGACCAGCTCACTCCGCAGGGAAAGATCAAACACCGTTCCAGTGTGAACGCCGGCATCTCCCAGTATTTCATGCACCGCAAACTGCGTGCCAACCTGAGCATCAACAATATCTTCAACGGCCTCAAAGAGACAACGATTGTCGACACTCCGGACTTGCAGATCACGCAGGTCCGCAATCGCGATGCACAGGTGACCTGGTTGACGCTGACGTATAATCTGTAGGGAGTGATGTGATTCGCGCCTGATCGCGGGTGTTGCAAATCATTCTGTATGGTTCCGTTCCTTTTTCGGAATAAACAAGATTAATCGCATGGACTGGTCATAAGTAAAGTAGCTCCAGATCCATTCTATCAGAACCATGATCTTGTTCTTTACTCCCAGAATGGAACGCAGATGCACTCCCATCCAGACCATCCAGGCGATAAAGCCGTGTAGCTTGACTTTATGGAGGTCGGCGACGGCTTTGTTGCGGCCGACGGTTGCCAGTGTCCCCAGGTTTTTGTAATGGAATGGTTTTAACGGTTCGCCCTTTTCGAGGTGTTTCAAATTGTCGGCAAGCAGAAGACCTTGCTGGATGGCTACCTGGGCGACTTGAGGATGACCGTTGGGATAGTCTGTCTCCGTTTGCAGGCAAACATCGCCGATTGCAAAGACGTTGTTCGAACCGTGCAGCTGGTTATATGCGTTGACAAGGATGCGTCCGCCGCGTCCCAATTCGTTATTCTCTATCTGTTCGAAGCGGGTAGCCGTTACGCCGCTGACCCAGACGACTGTTTTGGTTTCGATGGCATTGCCGTCGTTCAGGATCACTTTGCCGCCTTTATAGTCGATAACCTTTTTCTCTAACATGACTTTGACACCCATTTCTTCAAGGAACCTTTTCGCATTGCCGGAGGCATCTTCCGACATGGCGGCAAGCAGGCGTGGGGAACCTTCCACCAGATAAATATTCATCTTGGATTGCTTTAGGTCAGGATAGTCTTTCGGTAGGACGAAATGTTTCATCTCTGCCAGAACTCCCGATATTTCGACTCCGGTAGCACCGCCGCCTACGATGACGATATTCATCAAGGCCTGCTTTTCTTCCGGATCGGTGCAAATGGTTGCTTTCTCGAAGTTGGAAAGGAGCGTGTTACGCAGGATGAGCGCCTCTTCAATGGTTTTCATCGGCAGCGCCTGACTTCGGATCTCTTCATTTCCGAAGAAATTAGTTACTGTACCGGATGCAATCACCAGATAGTCATACTTCAGTTCGCCGATGGAGGTCAGTATCAGGTTCTTCTCCCGTACGATCGCTTTTACTTCGGCAAGCCGGAAATAGAAATCCTTTCGCTTCTGAAAGATCTTGCGGAAAGGAAAAGAGATAGAACTCGATTCGAGTCCGGAAGAGGCGACCTGATAGAGTAATGGCGGGAACTGGTGATAGTTGTTCTTGTCAATCAATACAATTTGGAAATAACTACCCTTAAGTCTGTTGGCAAGCTTTAATCCCCCGAAGCCCCCGCCAATGATAACGACTCTTTTCCTATCTGTGTCTGCTATATTGAACCCCATAATATCAATGTTTTATACTCTATAATAAAACAAATGATCCGGTAATAAGTTTCCGGGGACGGCTTTGATTTTCTTGTAATGCAGGAGACAGGCTTATTACGGTGGCCGTAAACGGGCTGTTGCGGTTGTCGCAGACGCGTTATTACGCCTATCGCAGATACCGGTCGAAGCCTGCCGAGCAGTCGGTCTGATAGTTACCGTCTTCATCCATATAGATGAACATATATTCGATATCCGGTAGCTGCTCCTTTATCCGGCGGGCTTCATCACGTCCCATCGCCATGAAAGCGGTGGCATAGGCATCGGCATACATGCAGTCGGGAGCAATGACGGTGACGCTTCCGACAGGTTGGGCAGCGGGATAGCCGGTAAGCGGATTGATCGTGTGGGCATATTTCTTGCCGTCCTTGATATAGAAGTTCCGGTAGTCGCCGGAGGTGGCAAGGCCGAGGCGCCCGCAAAGCTGCACGATTACTTCTGTTTCCTGGTTGACTCCCATCGGGTCGTCAACCGGTTTGGCGATGCCGAGATGCCAGCACTGGCCTTTCGCATTAACGCCTTTGGTGACAAACTCGCCTCCGATGTCGATCATGTAGTTCCGGATGCCTTTGCTTTCCAGCAGGCGGGCGATCACTTCACAACTGCAACCGTCGCCCATCGACGAACAGTTCAGCAGGAGGCGCGGATCGTCCTTTATTATATGTCTTCCTTCCAAACGGACTTTTTTGTAACCGACAAAAGAGCGGATGCTGTCTATCATCTGCGGCGTAACACTGTCCATCTTGCTGAATCCGAAGCCCCAGAGGTTGATAAGTGGAGCACAGGTAATGTCGTACATCCCGTCTGTCCTGGCTGATACTTCTCTCGCCTTGCGGAAGACTTCGGCGAAAAGGGTGTCTACTTCCACTTCCTTATTCCGGTTGACCTGTGAGATGATGGAGAGCGAGTCGAAAGGGTTGAGGGAATGATAATATCGTTTCAGTTCGGCGTGTATCTCGTCATCGAGCGGTTCTGTATATTGGTAGAGGATGCGATAAGGCGTATGCAGTCTTCCGGCTGTTTCGATGTATTGCGGTTGCGTCGTGCAACTGCTAAGAAGTAGGAGGGAGAGGAAGATGAGTAAGTTTGTTTTCATATGTATGTTTATATTTGATATCGACCTTATAGGACGGAGACTACACAAAAAGCGCAGACTAATGCGGAGTATCTTTAAAAATATATCTGCGTTAGTCTGCGCCTTCTGCGTAATCTGCGTCCTGTTTTATTATAACCCCATCAATATCTTCTTCAACACCGTCTGTGCCGAAATCTCGCGGTTGGCGGCTTCGGGGATGACGATGCTTTGCGGGCTTTCGATTACGTCGTCCGTTACGATCATATTGCGACGGACAGGGAGGCAGTGCATGAAATAGGCGTTGTTGGTCAGTGCCATCTTTTCGGTGTCGACTGTCCAGCTGCGGTCCATGTTGAGGACTTTGCCGTAGTTGGGATCGGCATAGGCTGCCCAGTTCTTGGCATAGATAAAGTCAGCCCCTTCAAAGGCTTTCTTCTGGTCATATTCCACACGGGCGTTACTGACGAAGCGCGGGTCCAGCTCGTAGCCTTCCGGATGCGTAATCACAAATTCATAGTCGGTCGCATTCATCCATTCGGCGAAGCTGTTAGGAACGGCTTGCGGAAGCGATTTCGGATGCGGGGCCCAAGTCATTACGACCTTCGGACGGGCTGACTTCTTATATTCTTCAATCGTGATCAGGTCGGCGAAGCTCTGCAATGGGTGGCGGGTAGCCGCTTCCATACTGAACACCGGCCGGCCGGAGTATTGGATGAACTGGTTCAGTATCTTTTCGTTGTAGTCGTCTTCCTTACTCTCGAAGCGGGCAAAGGAACGTACGCCGATCACGTCGCAATAGCAACCCATGACCGGAACGGCCTCTAAGAGATGTTCGGGTTTGTCGCCATCCATGATGACGCCCCGCTCTGTTTCCAGCTTCCAGGCGCCCTGGTTCACGTCGAGCACCATCGTGTTCATGCCTAAGTTCATGGCCGCCTTCTGTGTGGAGAGGCGGGTACGGAGGCTGGAGTTGAAGAATATCATTAATAACGTCTTGTTCTTGCCCAGCTCGGTGAACTGGTAGCGGTCTTTCTTAATCTCGAACGCTTCGGCGAGCGCCTGCTTGAGGTCGCCCAAATCCTGTACACAAGTGAAGTTTCTCATATTATACTATTTAATGTAGTGAGGCACAAATGTAGGCATTTCCGGGGAGAATGCAAAGTGCCGGATATTGGTTGGGATATGACTGAGTCAGCCCTTAATCACCCATTCGCCGAGATTCCGCTCTTCCCGGCTGAAGGAGACTCCTACTTTCACCAGTTTCCTGCCGTCGGCGGTGTAAGGAATAAGATATCCTTTGTCGTCTATCTGGCGAATGGCTTCATCGACGGTGCCATCCAGCTTGAACTCGAATACGTAGATGTAGTCGGCAGTTTTGACGACCGCATCGGCGCGTCCTTTGGCACTGCGCACTTCCGCTTCTGCAAACTGCCCGAGCAATTTGAATACGAGATAGAATACGACCTGATAATGGCGCTCCGTCTTGTCGTTCAACTCGTAAGGTATATCGGCAAAGAAGGCGCGCAGGCGGGTGAGGAAGGCTTCGGGATCACCATTCTCCAACTCTTGTATAAACTTGCCTATATAGAAGTTGCTTTCTTCGCTGTCGATCGGCGTATAGAAAGGCAGCACGAAGCTGAGAAAGCCGTAGCGTACCTCTTCATTCGGGAAGCCGAGGGTATATGTCTTGAAACGTTCATCATAACTCTTTATCGTCAGATACCCGCTCTGATAAATCATCGGGACGGGCTCCTTACTGCTTGCCCGGTAGTTGATCAATGCAGCGGAGGGCACTTCGATGCCGTCGAGTTCACGCAAGTCGTAGTCTGTGTCCTTCAGCATGTTTACCAGAAACGTAGGGGTACCGCTGACGAACCAGTAATCTTTGAATACCTTATACGACATCACACTCAGCAGGCTGAACGGGTTGTATATCCCTTCGGTAGCATATTCGCTGAACCGGTAGCCGTCATAGAGGCGGGTCAGCTTATTCATGACCTCCTCCGTTGTTAGGTTATTGAGCCTGCCTAATTCCTCTATGTCGGGAGCGAAACTGTCTTCGATTTCACTGCGCGTCATACCGCAAAGGGTGGCATACTGAGGCAGCTGGCTGATGTCAGTCAGTTGGTTGAGCTCACTGAACACACTCATCTGTGCGAACTTCGTTACACCGGTGATGAAGACGAACCGCAGCCACGGATCGGCGCTTTTCAGCACGGTATAGAAAGCAGTCAGACGATTGCGGAACTGTTGCTGCAACTCCTCGTTGTGAAAAGAGCGGAGCAAGGGCTTGTCGTATTCGTCGATGAGGACTACCACGCCCCGACCGGTCTGCACGGAGGCTTCGCGGATCACATCCATGAAGCGGATGGAGATACTCCGGTTGGGCTGGGTGATCCCGTATGTTTGTTCCCATCGGGAAAGCTGGCTTTCGAGCATATTGTCCAGCTCCTCTACACTGTCGTAACGTTCGGCGTTGAGATCGAGATGGAATACCGGGTGAACCGCCCATTCCGTCTCAAGCTGTTCGACAGCCAGTCCGGTGAACAACTCTTTCTTCCCCAGGAAGTAGGCTTCGAACGTTGAAAGCAGCAAACTCTTTCCGAAACGGCGGGGGCGGCTCAGGAAACAGGGATTGCCAGCCGTAGCCAACTGGTAGACCAGATCCGTCTTGTCTACATATATATATTGTCCGCGGCGGAGCTTCTCGAAGCTCTGTATGCCGATGGGGTATTTCCTGATTGCTGATGTTGCCATAGTCGTTCCTCTTTTGTGCAAGCAAAGATAATTAATCTTTTCTCGTCTGTCCCTCCCCTTCGATAATATATTTATAAGTCGTCAGTTCCGGCAGCGCCATCGGCCCGCGGGCGTGTAGCTTCTGCGTGCTGATGCCTATTTCGGCGCCGAAGCCGAACTGGGCGCCGTCGGTGAAGGCTGTCGATACGTTGGTGTAGACACAGGCGGCGTCGACCATTTGCTGGAAGCGGCGGACGGCTTCGGCAGACTCGCTGACGATGCTTTCGCTGTGTTTCGAACTGTAGCGGGTAATGTGTGCCAATGCTTCATCGAGAGAAGCGACGGTGCGGACCGACATCTTGTAGTCGAGGAACTCGGTGCCGAAGCTCTCCTCCGTGGCCGGTTGGAGCAAGGCGGCAGGATAATGTCCGGCAAGGGCGGCGAAGGCCGGTTCGTCGGCATAGATCGTGACGTTGCTGTCTGCTAACTTGCCACATATATAAGGTAAGTCTGCCAGCCGGTAGGTGTGTACGATCAGGCAGTCCAGTGCGTTGCAGACACTGACGCGGCGCGTCTTGGCATTGTTCACGATCTCGCGGCCTTTCTCCTTGTCGCCCTCCTTGTCGAAATAAGTATGGCAGATGCCGGCGCCGGTTTCGATCACCGGGACGCGCGCATGGTCGCGAACAAAGTTAATCAGCGAACTGCTTCCGCGCGGGATGATGAGGTCCACCAGGCCGACCGCATTCAACAGCTCCGTCGTCGCCTCGCGGTCGGGCGGGAGAAGGATGCAGATGGCCGGGTCGATATCCTGCGAAGCCAACACGTCGTGGATGATCGCAACCAAAGCGCGGTTCGAGTAATCCGCATCCGAGCCCCCTTTCAGTACGCAGGCATTCCCGCTCTTGAAGCAGAGGGAAAATACGTCGAAGGTGACGTTCGGCCGGGCTTCGTATATCACGCCGATCACGCCGAAGGGAACGGTCACTTTCCGTATCACCATACCGTTCGGACGCACCGTTTCGCTCAACAGCCTGCCGAGTGGCGACGGGAGGGAAGCCACGTTCTTCATATCTCCGGCGATGCCCGCCAGACGCTTTTCCGTCAGCTTCAGACGGTCGTATTTCGGATTTGCTGGGTCCATGCGCCGGAGGTCTTCCGCGTTGGCGGCGAGCACTTCGGCCTGGCGCGACATCAACGCGTCTGCCGTATTGAGCAGGACACGGTTGATGGTCGCGTCGTCCAGCATGACAAGCCGGCGCGAGGCGGCGAGCGTTTGTTGCAATAGTTCGTTTATCATGATTACTTCTCGTAACTTTGTATATACTTAGGATGTACGGCGTCTTTCCCCAAAACCAGGCAAAGCCCGATCACGAAACTGACGCCCCAGTTGATAAGCTGTCCGCTGCCTAACGGATGGCCGAACAGGAGGAAGCCGTTGATAAGCCCGCCGACCAGAAACAACCCAAGGCTTGCCCAGCAGAAGGCATAGTTGGAGACGAGGCGGCGTATCGTCAGGCAGATGGCGGAGATGATAAGCAGGCAGCACACCGCAATCAGGCTGTAGGCCGCAATCTTCAGTTCGACAGGTGTTGCCGTGACAGGCAGCCCTAAATCCAGTTTATCCCCTTGTGTCAGGAGGGTGATGCCTCCAACGCCTCTGAGCAATCCTACGATAATCATCAGGAAGGATGCGAATGATAACCAATACTTTTTCATACTCTCTCTTCTTTATTATTAATCCAGATACAAATAATCGTAATGTATCAACGGTTTCTTATCCCGGCTGCCGATCAGCGCGCGTGCCTCCGTACTGTCGTAACCGGCACAGCCGACACCTAACTGTACGCCCGCTTCGTTGATGATCTTCACGATGTCGTCTTTCTCGAAGTCGCCCGCAATCCGCGTCACGCCGACCAACAGGATGCTGGTTGCCTTCGGTGCCCGCAACGCCTCTTCCGCTCCCCGGTTGATGTGTATCTCGCCTTTGGCAAAGCCTTCGGAGTGGGCAATCCACTTCTTTACGCTGCTGACAGGCTTGTCCGAAGGGATGAAGCGCGTGCAGACGGTCTGGCTGCCTTTGGCGAGCAGGTCCACGAGGATGTTGTCTTTCTTGCCGTTGGCGATGATGACCGTGATGCCTTCGTCCGCCACCTTCTGCGCAATGCTGCATTTCGTCAGCATACCGCCGCGGCCGAACGAAGACTTGCTGGCTTGCACGTATTCCGACAAATCTTCCTTGCCCCCGTTTATCTCGCGGATGACGGTCGCCGCCGGATCGGACGGATTGCCGTTGTATATCCCGTCGATGTTGCTCAGGATGATGAGGGCGTCCATGCCCATCATGGTGGCAATCAGCCCGGAAAGCTCGTCGTTGTCCGTAAACATCAGTTCTGTAACCGATATCGTGTCGTTTTCGTTCACGATGGGGATGACTTTATTTTCGAGCATCACCTCCATGCAATGCTTCTGGTTGAGGTAATGCGTGCGGCTGCCGAAGTTCTCCTTCGTGGTGAGCACCTGGCCGCAAGTCATGCCGTGTTCGCGGAACAGTTCGTAATAGCGGTTGATCAGTTTCGCCTGTCCGACAGCGGAATAAAGCTGCCGGGCGGAGACGGAGTCCAGCTTCTTGCCGGCTTTTATCTCGCTGCGTCCCGAGGCGACTGCCCCGGAAGAGATGAGGACGACCTCGACTCCTTCGCGATGCAGGTCGGCCACCTGGTCCACCAGGGCGGACATCCGGGTAATATCCAGCGTGCCGTCTTTGCGGGTGAGCACGTTGCTGCCGATCTTTACTGCTATTCTTGTAAACAGATATGCCATATTTATGATTTTCTTATTCTGCAAATATAAAAAATCCTTTCATAATGTAAGTAAAGAAAGCCAGAAATAAACGCATTGTCCTCTGCCGTCCTCTTTCCCGCCGGCTGCCGGGGTATTTTTGCCGGACTCCCGGATCTTTACCCATTCGAAGGTATCTGATTTTCTTTATCTTCCCACTTATTCCTTGTTCGACGGAGGTCAAACAGTTGTTCGACCCGGGTCAGACAGCTGTCCCACACTCGTCGAACAGCTGTCCGACCCGGGTCGGACAAGGATTGTGTGGGGATGCGGCAGAAAAAACCTCCGCACAAAATGTATTTTTGTACGGAGGTAATCCAAAATATCTGCGGAGGTAAATGTAATTAATCACTGACACCTTGGCGCGTCATTGCGGGCTTGACCCGCAATCTCCTACTGATTTGTTTTATTTTGTATCCTTGTCGCGTATCTCCACACGGCGTATCTTGCCGCTGATGGTCTTGGGCAATTCGTCCACGAACTCTACGACACGCGGATATTTGTACGGGGCTGTCACTCTCTTGACATGGTCCTGCAACTCTTTGATCAGCTCTTCGCCGGCTTTGTCTTTATACTCCTTCGACAAGACGATGGTTGCTTTTACCACCTGTCCGCGAATCTCGTCGGGAACGCCGGTTATGGCACATTCCACTACGGCCGGATGCGTCATCAAGGCGCTTTCCACTTCAAACGGGCCGATACGGTAGCCGGAGCTCTTGATCACATCGTCGGCACGGCCCACGAACCAGAGGTAGCCGTCTTCATCGCGCCAAGCCACGTCGCCCGTGTAGTACAGTCCGTCGTGCCAGGCTTCGTGCGTGAGTTCGGCATCGCGGTAATATTCTTTGAAAAGGCCGATCGGCTTGCCGCCTGTCGTATGGATCACGATTTGTCCCTGCTCGCCGTCTTCCGCACGGGTTCCGTCCGGACGCAGCAGGTCGACATCGTACTGCGGATTGGGAACGCCCATCGAACCGGGTTTCGGCTCCATCCAGGGGAATGTGGCGACGGTCAGTGTCGTTTCGGTCTGTCCGAAACCTTCCATCAGCTTGATGCCTGTCAGTTTATAGAATGTGTCGAACACGGCGGGGTTCAATGCCTCGCCTGCGATCGTACAGTATTTGAGTGACGACAGGTCGTATTTCGTCAGGTCTTCGCGTATCAGGAAACGGAAGATCGTGGGAGGTGCGCAAAGCGAGGTGATATGGTAATCCTGTATGATCTGCAACATATTGGCAGGCGTGAACTTCTCGTGGTCGTAAACGAACACGGTTGCTCCGGCGATCCATTGTCCGTAGAGCTTTCCCCATACGGCTTTGCCCCAGCCCGTGTCGGCAATGGTCAGGTGCAAGCTGTCCTCGTTCAGATTGTGCCAGAAGCTGCCGGTCACGATGTGTCCGAGCGGATAGGTAAAGTCGTGCGCCACCATCTTCGGGTTTCCGGTCGTGCCGGAGGTGAAGTACATCAGCGAAATGTCGTCGTTGCTGTTCGGGTGTTCCGGGCGGACAAAAGGAGCGGCGTCCTGGATGCCTTTGTGGAAATCTTCGAATCCTTCCGGGATATCGGGGCCGATCGAAACAAGTGTTTTCACCGAAGGGGAGTCGGGCATCGCGTCTATGATATGTTTCGTGATCACCTCTTCGCCGGCGCAGACGATCATCTTGATATCGGCGGCATTGGCGCGATATACGATGTCTTTCTTTGTCAGCAGGTGGGTTGCCGGAATGACTACGGCTCCTAATTTGTGCAAGGCGATGATCGAGAACCAGAATTCGTAGCGACGCTTCAGGATCAGCATCACCATGTCGCCGTGCCCGATCCCCAATGACTGGAAATAGGAGGCTGTCTGGTCCGTATATTTTTTCAGTTCGGCAAAGGTGAAGTCGATGTGCTCACCCTGGTCGTTTGTCCAGCATAATGCTTTTTTGTCGGGTTCTTCTTCCGCCCATGCATCTACTACGTCATATCCGAAGTTGAAGTTCTCCGGGACTTTTATCTTGAAATTCTTTATAAAATCTTCCTGCGACTCAAAGGTCGTCTTCTCCACGAATCTTTCTAACATGACTAAGAATTATGAATTTTGAATTATAAGATGATGGCCAGGAAACTGACCTTTTCTCCGTCGAGCGCCTTCATCCCGTGTGGCAGTTCGGAGTTGAAATAGATACTGTCGCCCTCTTCGAGTATCAGTTCCTTGTTGTTGATTTGTAAAAGCAAGCGGCCTTTGAGTACCATGTTGTATTCTTGTCCGGGATGCGAATTGAGGTAGATCGGTGCGTCTTCCGCTGTCGGATGGACGGTCACCATGAACGGGTCTGCCTTGCGACCGACGAAACCGGCGGCAAGCGACTGGTATTTGTATGTTTTGGTGCGCTCTACGGCAACGCCTTTCCCTCTGCGGGTGATAAAATAACTGCTCATCTTTGGTTCGTCGCCAAACATCAGGGTTGTCAGTTCCACACCGTAGGCCTGTGAAATCTGGTGCAGCACGCTTACGGAAATATCGACTGTGCCGCTTTCTAACTCCATATATTGCTCCGGAGTCAGGTTACAGACTTTGGCAATTTCCTCGGGAGTAATCTCTAAAGCATCCCTGAGGCCGGCCAGACGTTCTGCAATTTGTTTTATCTGTTCGTTCATATCGTTGATTATTATGTTTATGATGCTCCAAAGATAGGAATAAAAAGCAAAATGTATAAGAAAAGAGGAATATAATGTGATTTGGATATTTTAAGGGGTATGCCAAAAGTCAGTTCTAACGCTTTAGCGTGTCATTGCGGGCTTGCCCCGCAACCTTATACTAAATTGATTTGTAATGATTAGTATGAGATGGCGGGTCAAGCCCGCCA
>URZO01000112.1 GCA_900552465.1 uncultured Parabacteroides sp.
ATTTCAAATTAAATACAGGAAGTTGCTGCATGGGTAAAAAAGGATGCAGCAAAATTCAAAATAATAAACTGAACACCTACGACTGGCTTTGCGATGTGCCCGATGCGGCAAACGCAACCGATTATGTAGAAGTCCAGTTCAAGAACACCCGCAAAGGGTACTACCTCAACAGTTCTAAAATTCCTTTGGAAAAAGGAGATATGGTCGCAGTGGAAGCCAGTCCCGGACACGATATCGGGACCGTCACGCTAACGGGTAAACTGGTTCTCCTCCAGATGAAAAAGAACAATATCCGTACCGGTGAAGGATACGAGCCGAAGAAAGTCTACCGCAAAGCAAAGCCGACCGACATCGAGAAATACGAGGAAGCAAAGACTAAAGAACATGCTACCATGATCCGCTCCCGGCAGATTGCAGCCGATCTCGGACTGAACATGAAAATCGGCGATGTGGAATACCAAGGAGACGGCAATAAGGCGATCTTCTACTACATCGCAGACGAACGTGTAGACTTCCGCCAACTGATCAAAGTACTGGCCGAAGCATTCCGGGTGCGTATCGAAATGAAGCAGATCGGCGCCCGTCAGGAAGCTGGACGCATCGGCGGTATCGGGCCTTGCGGACGCGAGTTATGCTGTTCCAGCTGGATGACAAGTTTTGTTTCAGTCGCCACCGGCGCAGCACGCTATCAGGATATCTCCATGAATCCGCAGAAACTGGCCGGACAATGCGCCAAACTGAAATGCTGTATCAACTACGAAGTGGACGCCTATGTGGAAGCACAGAAACGCCTGCCTTCCCGGGAAGTGGTGCTGGAAACGAAAGACAATAACTACTATCACTTCAAAACGGATATCTTCAAGCGGGAAATCACCTATTCTACGGATAAGTCATTTGCTGCCAACCTGGTTACCATCTCTGCCGACCGCGCTTTCGATGTAATCAATATGAACAAGAAAGGTACGAAACCCGTTACGCTCGAAGCTGATACCAAGCCGCAACCGCCTAAACGCGATGCACAGGATATTCTGGGCCAGGACAGTGTCACCCGCTTCGACTCTTCCCTGAAAAAGAAGAAAAAGAAACGCAATGGCAACGGGAACAAGGAAGCCAACGGCAACAACCGGGATAACCAGCCGAAAGATGCAGCAGCCGGCAACGAAGGGAACAACAAACCGTCCAACGGAGAGAAGGCAAACAGCAACAACGGTGGCGAAAACAAAAACGGCAACGGAAACCGCAACAACAGAAACGGTAACCGTAACGGAAACAGGGACAACCGTGAACCTCGCGAAAACAGAGACAACCGCGAGAACAACAAAGAACGCGGCAATCGCGACAGCAACCGGGAAAACCGGGATAACAATCGCGACAACAACCGTAACAGACAGCGTCCTAACCGAGTAAACAACGATAAGCAACCGAATAATGACAAACCTCAGCAACAAGCTAAGCCTGCTGCAAAACCGGATACTAAACCGGAAAGCAAGCCGGACACAAAGCCGGAAGCTTAAAGGAATCATTGCCGCATTGATTTGTTTCTTGTTCTTTTCCTGCGAGAACGAAGCCTTGTACGACCAATACCAGGCAATCGACAAAACCACGTGGGAAAAGGACAAGGAATATTATTTCACCTTCGAGGTAGAAGACATATCCGTCCCTTACGATCTGACACTGAAAGTAAGGAATAACAACATGTATCCCTATCAGAACTTATGGATCTTCTGTAACGAAGAACAACCGATCGGTCCGCTTCGCCGCGATACGATCGAATGCGTGCTTGCCGATGAGTTCGGCAAATGGTACGGACATGGCATCTCTCTATACCAAAGTAGCTTCCCTATCCATACACAATACAAATTTCCGCATACCGGACAATACACCTTCAGCTTCCGCCAGGGAATGCGCGACGACGCACTGAAAGGCATACAGGAGATCGGGTTCTCAGTCAGTCCATCCAAGTAGTTTATCGGCCTGATGGTTCCCCCTCCCTCACGGTATTGATGTAGTTATACTTCTATGTTGAACGTACGAATTTCATACTTTTACAGCAAAAGACAGAATCAATATGAATGAGAAGTTATTAGTTCTCGGCCGGGGAATCGGCCAGATCATGTTCCAGAATAACGCATTCTCGGGATTATTAATGCTTATCGGTATCGCCTGCAATTCGTGGATTTTAGCGATACTGGCCCTTGCGGGGAATATTGTAAGTCTTTTTACCGCCATTCTTGCCAAATATCCGCAAAAAGATATCCACGACGGCTTATACGGCTTCAATGGCACACTGGTGGGGATAGCCGTCGGGGTGTTCCTGGAAATAAACAGCTGGTCTGTGTTGCTGCTTGTTCTCGGAGCCGCCCTGTCAACCTGGATAACCCATCTATTCAGCCGCCAGGACAAACTGCCGGGATATACCGCCCCGTTTATCCTCTCCGTATGGATTTTGCTCGCCTTATGCCATTATCTATTCCCTTCGTTATTGTTGCCGCCTACTGAGACAGTCACGGAACAGGTACCCGACCTTCCTCGTGCTTTCAGTCTGAATATCGGACAGGTGATGTTTCAGGATCATGTCCTTTCGGGACTATTGTTCTTAGCCGCGATATTGGTAAATTCACGTTTGAATGCCGTTTATACGTTGTGGGGGGCGGCATTGCCATTAGGCACTGTTCCCTGTCACGAATATGGCTGTGTTCAATCCCGGTTTGCTGGGATATAATGGTGTATTATGTGCTATCGCCCTGGGAAGCAAGTCAGTAAAAGGAGCGATACTGGCAACAGTGGCGATATTGCTCTCCATCGGATTGCAAATAGGCGGTATCAGGTTAGGGTTAACGACATTAACCGCCCCATTTGTACTTGCTGTGTGGGTGACCAATCATAAATAAGACAATCCCGACTTAGTTTAAGGGAGGTGTATCAAAAGCTATCTTTTGGAGATTTACTTTTGACACACCTCCCTTGTCATATCAATCAAACAGCCTATTTTGAAACGTTACCTGACTTCCACCTTCTCTGTCTGTACCTGGTTGGCCGTTTCAGCCCGGACGATGTATAGCTGGCCGGGGGTCAAACCCTGTACATAAGCCGTCGGTGTATGCAGATGGGTCAGGCCGGTGACCAGCTTGCCAGACAGATCATAGACCGTTATGCGGGTCAGCGGATCGACTGAAGAGACCACAATCTGCCCGTTGCTTGCCGAATAGATAATAATCTGCTTCTGTGCTGTCACTTTCTCGTTGGCGGTCGGCACATAGTCCGACCGCAGGAAGTAGCGGCCGTGGGTGTTGCCTTTCAGCATGACACTTACTTCGCCGTTGCCAATCAGTTGAGAATGGTTATTTTCGGCATCATACAACTCGAAGTTGCCGAAACTTTCCTGTCCGCTGATGGTCACTTCTACCTCCCCGTTATCCGGAGCGAATACGCCCAGCGGTATGTTCGTCAAGTTCTTCCGCACGTTGATAGAGGCTGTCTGACTACCGGCAACGGTATAGACCATCGGCACATCGCCCAGGTTCGAGTCGAGGAACAGCTCGGCATCTTCGTTGTTCCGGAAAGCATCGTCCGCCGAAGCCTTGCAAACAATCAATGCCCGGCTCTGCTTGCCGCCTTTGCTTGCCGTCAACAACAATTGCGGAGCGGAAGAGGCAGAACGAAGCGGATTGTTACTGTTTTCTTCGCCCAATACTTGCATGTCGTTGGTGAAGGTAAGTGACAATTCGTTGCTTCCAGTCCCTTTCGTTTCTGCCTTCTTTACAAAGAAAGATTGAAGCGGGGCAACTTTGGAGACTTTATCGCCTAAGGTAGATAGCCATTGTGCATTACCATCCTTAACAGATACTTTTTGATTGCCATCTTCTACAATCCAGAATGTATTATCAAGTCCTTGATTCTCATTCGCCTTAAAGAAATTCGTCATATTCAGATGCGCCATAAACGGATTGCCGACCAAGAAGTAATTATTGTCTGTTTCTTTATTTTCAATTGTAACAATATACTTTTCCTTACTTCCTTCATTACTATGATGGAATTGACCTGTTTGACAGCTTACATCCCTAACTGTAGCATTACCTTGTTCCTGTCCTTTATCATCATAATAATTATAAGATGGATCATCTTTCGGTAAACGGAATAATACATTACCATTATTATTAGTAGTAGTAGCAGCCACCGTCTTTATCGAGAACCCTTGTCCCGGATCATAAGGAGCCTCTACATCATTATAGACAATGCTCCAATTACCTTTGATGGAGTAATTCTTGTTGGCTATAGATGAACTTTCCAGTTCAACTCTTGTTACCTCTCCCTTATCCCAACTACACTGATAAACGGCAGGATCGAAACGGTTGTTTGTACCCTCCCCTTCTCTCTTGAATGTAATCGGTTTGAAATACTCCGTATTCTGTTGATAGCCATCACTCGGCACATACCAATCCCCAGCAACAACCGCTTTAAGCGGTGAGGCGAGTGTGTACCAACGGTTCGGTGCCAAATCATAATCGACCCATGCTTTTTCGTATGTCAGCAATTCCGTATGCAGCATCTCCGTATTCGGCTCGAAGTGGATTTCCTTGACGGTGTTGGTGTAGTAGGGACGACAGTAATAAGCTACATTGCCAGTATTTTCAGCCTGATTACCACTAACCGACTGTGTTGCATCTGCCATCAAATCGTATTCGATATGATGGGTAGGGAGGCCCAAACCGGCCTTTGTTAAATCTAATATGGCAAGGTTGTCGTTCCCAGCACTCATTCTTTTCACCGGAGCATATAACTCAATTTGTGGTGTTTCCGTTGGAATCGTCACATATGTGAATGCCATAGGGACGAATCCTCTATAAGCATAAGGTGCTTCATATTTTGTATAATCATTTTTCTTTAACTCATCACTCGTTGACCGTATCCATTTCGAATCATCATTCCAGTTATCAGTTTTCGTCCCGATCCATTTCTGGTATTTGGGGACGATGTGCATTGGGAAAGTAAGCGAGCCTATCGTACATGTACTTGCTTTCGATACATCTTTTGTCGCAACTTCTTTTTCCAGTTGGAACTGGAAATTCAAATGATACGTGTATCCCTCACAAGGCTCAAAAGTTTTGTAGAATACAATATCCATGTAATTTGAATTATCGATATAGTCTTTCTTTGCAACAAGAGTCTTGATTTCCCCAACCGCTTGATTCAACTTTTGTTCTGGATCGTCAGTTCCTACCAGATAAATTTTCGAATCATTATCCAACAGTCGCAAACCAGCAGGTTCACCCTCGCTGTCTCTCGGATTCCGGAGAGGTATTCTCAAGGTGTTGTTAGTTGTAATATCTTTAGTAACATCCGTATCTTCTACACGGACTTTTTCCAACTCATCCAATCCGATACGTACAGCCGGATTGTTGTAATTCCATTTTGGATAGTCTACTTGTTGAAACCCTGTATTCAGTTTCGGACTGGCAGTAGCATTTACGACACCTGGGATGGATTTCCAACAAATTCGATATCCGGAAGCCTCCGTTTCATCCTCATGGGAAGACGTTATATCAGATTGCTCTATCGGGAAGACAACATAATACATGGGGTTAGAGACAAGTATCAAGTCTTTCAAACTTATTCCCATTTCTTCTTTACCTGACGACGTTGCCGTCAAATAAAGTGTGTTGTTCTTGACACACCGGATAATGGTTTCTTTTATCTTTTCCAGCAGATTCACATCAGTGGTAATCTCATCTAAAGACAATTTTTCCAAAGCACCTTCAATTTTTCCAGCTAAATACTCCTCTCGATTTCCATCCTCTCTCAATTTCGCAATCACCCTCCAAGTTTCATCATAACACATAATATCATAATCGTCCTTGTTGGCACTCCAAAAATAATCGACGGCAAGTTCATCTACCGTCAATTTATTTTCTTCCAGTATTTTTTTGGTCTCATCACTGATTGTCACATTTATAGGAACCTGTTGCCCGAGACAAAACTGTTCCGGCGAACTGTTCGCATCTCCATAAATAATCTTTATATCCGGTTCACGTACCTCAAAATTGCCTATGATTTTGCAATCTCCACCCAATTCATAGGCATTTGCGATATCATCCTTTGTAGCTTTTAAAGTGAACGGACATCCGTTATCATTCACCTTATAAGCCATTACCGCAATATAATATTCCTCGCCGGCTACCATATAATGCAATTCATTCTCTTCATCCCCTATCTGCGGGGTATTGTAGACAGGAAGAATATTCGAGCAGAAAATGATTTTACCATCCTTAATCGTAACGTCCTCCTGTCCATTTTCTTTCGTTAAGAAAGAGCCAAAGAAACATTCGCCTCCCGGCCTATGTTCTTCTCCTTGATGATGCTGATAAACGCCATTACCATGTATTACCGCTTGGGAAAATGCTAGGGCTGCATTCCCTTCATCTTTATTATAAACCTTATCATATACTTTCTTATTTATAAAGCTGTAATATACAACAAGATCTTCTTCTTTCTCTCCTCCTGATATTCTGTTGTTCAGTTTCTCCTTATCTATTTCTATATCTATATCAATCTGTCCGCCGCAAGGTGCATTTTCCTGCTTCGCATCAACACCCAAATCGTCGATATAGACACAAATATCATCCAGGTAAAAGTCGGCACCATTCGTACTGGCTCCGTTGTTTTCTATTTGCACGAGATAACTCTCATAATTCTCATCAGATGTATTTGTAAAAGAGGTGTAGAGTTGGAACCATTCGTTTTTTTCTTTTTTTTCCGTTAATCCATTATAATCCGACCGTCGAATCTGTCCGGAAGCATAACGATGGAGATAGGTTTCCGTCCCGTCCGCCTTCACCCCTTTGAAAGAGAAGGTTACACCGGCATCGTGTACTCCTGGCTTCCACGCACCGCTTTTCATCCAAGCCGTGATATACAAGCGCGTATTCTTACATAATTCCCTCCTAAGCGGTAGCTTGGCTACCACACCGGGTTGGTCGGAGGCATCAACATAGAGGTGGTAGTTTTTTTTATCATTGGAGAGTCCATCCGTCCACGTAGTTGCATTGTCACCACTAAGATATCTGTCTATAATCGCATATTGTCCCCATTGGGGGATATTCCCAAACATATTATCTCCATCTACAAAACCATACGTTGAATAATCCCAATTCATGGGATAAGGATAGTAATTTAAACCACCTTTATTATTCGGTGTCCCTTTATAATCCCAATTCAATCGGACATACGGCTCTCCATACGTCTTTTGCATATATTCGTCGGTACGGGTGTAGAGTTGGTCGAGTAATTGTTTCTTAGCATCATCTTCTAATCCATTAAATAAAGTTTGAATTTCCGAACACTTATCTTCTATAGAAATCTCTTTTGCTCCAACCTTCTCCTCTTCTTCCTTCATATCCTTTATTTGCTTGAGTGCCGTTTCCGTCAACCCTTGCGTGTTTTCATCAAATATAATGGTATATTGAGCGATATTATGTTCGGCTTCGTTGGTAACAGTTATAACGGCCTGGGAGCCTTTCGGCACCCCTTTTTCCGGATAAATAAGGAAAATATTAGAACTTCTACCACCTAAGTGTATCGTTTGGCCACCTTCATCCTCTGTTTCTTTACCGTCCTTAACAACAGACCCTGTTCCATTATGAGGCAAGCGGAAATGTTTTTTTTTATTTCCCTTGTGTGCATATGCATAAGGTGAAATTTGAAGTCCATTAGGAGCTCCGTCCTCTAAAGTTACTATAAGATGCTTTCCTTTAATGTACCCACCTTGCTCATCCTTATCTAAGCAATAATTCTGAGCCTGCATGGATAGTGATATATTATTGCGAGTATCGCAATTTCCACCACTTTCCTCTGTATCATTTTCAAGGTCTCCCAATTTCTTTGCCTGCTCCACCGTTGGGAAATGGATGGTAAACTCTTTTAAATACCGTCCATCACTCGTTACCTCTTCTGCCATCTTTATCAAACCGTTGTCTGCAAAAACAGATTTCAAATAAAAGATAACCCGTTGGGTAAGGGTCGGTTCAATAGCTATCTGGTCTCCTTCAGTAGTAGTAGACCCACTATCATCATATGCATCATTATACGGAGATATATTACAAGCTATAAGATCCCAATGTTTGGGTTCACTTCCTTTATATTTGTAAGTGGCTCGAGTTAATTGTTTATTAGAGAGGTCAACATTTTTATTAGTAAAAAAACTCACATATCCATTACGATATTGATAGGCTGTTACTTCGCTTTGGAAAGGTTTTTCTTTATAAAAAACAAAATCCACATCTTCAAAATCAGTTGAACCATTTTTATAATTATACCAACGCACATATTTACTCGTTGTTTTAGCCTGGTGGCCTGGATCCTGAGATAATATCATCGTCGGTAAATACAAATGAACCTCTTCGCCCGGATAAAAATAGATAGAATCGACATAGGTATGGGATACTTGGGAGATATTGTGAATACCGGTAGAACTCACAGGGTCAAAATAATATTGATCGTTATTGAAAGTATCTTCGTATTCCCCATCTGTCGGTCGCTTTTCATGCCATTTCGTTTTATATTCAGATGAGATGGCTTGAATGGATTCTATCTTTTTTTCTATATCTTCAACATCTCTACCTAACAACTTTTCGATAGTATCTCTATCATTTTCTGGGTCGATCCCGTTCCTATGGCGGATAATTTTCAGTTTTGCATTATTATCTTCTACTCTTGTAAATGTGACCGTTTCTTTTTCCTGCCCATACCCAACCGTACTTCCCCCGAGGAGAAAGGCGAGCAGGAGCAAGCTGTAATATGTTATTTTATGGATTCGTTTCATATACTCTGCGTTTTTAGATTAATACATACCGACTACTTGTGGCAAAGCCATTAGCGAAAAGCCGTCTTCGATTGATATATTTTTTTTCGTTATAGTTTCTAATCCGACAGTCTTTATGGTTATATTAAATGTCTCTGTGCCGTTGTCAGCAACAGTAGCATTCAATGTTAAGTTTAGATTCTGCCCCGGATAAGCAGAAAGAGAACCGGATAAGATGCAGCTATTCTCACCGTTAGGCGCTCCACTTTTCAAAGAAATAGCCTCCTCTTCCGTGACAAGATCCCAACTTGATACAGAAACTCCAGAGCCACTCGTACTTTTCATCGAAACTGTCAAGTTGAAAGTACAACCTTCCGGCAACTTGATCTCATAATTTCCTGCCAAGTCAATCTGTCCTTCAATCGGCAGGGTTCCGATAGCGACCACCTGATACGTACCTTTAATCACCAACTGGTAATTTTTCAGACAAATATAGATCGGTACGATTTGATTACGATCAAATGTCATAGTAGTATTTGCCTTACGTAGACTGCTGCTACTGCCGCCATTTAAGATTAGTTCAAAAGAGCAATTGCGATTTTTTAATTCCGGCAGATAGAATTCGGAAAGAAAATGCTTCTCCTCACTACTACCACCGTCCATTTCATTGAAAGAAGAAACCGTAATTGTTTGCGGCTCCCCGCTATCGGATACATCTCCACCCTTAAACAGAGAAACCTTTGTTACAACATTTCCTATCTTCAGTTGACTGACAGAAGATTCCCCAGACGTACTCGGAAAGACTCTTACCTTTGCCCGGCTTACCATACGGACGACTTCAACCGACAATGTTTTTGTGGATGGAGTCACCTGCAAATCTCCGGAACAACCGGTCATGGGTATTATCTTCGAGTCATTGATTCCTTGCAATATATCCCCGTTTATTTCTACAGATAGCTGATTAGAACTGATATCTACCGGCATTTGACCGGAAAGTTCAGATATAACACTTTCCAGTTCGGTTATTTTTTCGCAGTTGGCAAAGGCATACAACCGATAAGTACCTGCATCCAGGGTAAACGGGTCGGACTGCCAATTAGTAGCATCCCCTAACCCATTGGCATGAAACTCTTTGACAATTTCCTCTGTTGTAGTGCAAAGGAAAACATCTAGCGTGTGCATCCGTTCGCCCTCCAACGTAAGTCCGTCATCATTACTTCCCGTCCCGATGGAAAGTGTGACGGTAGCAGTTGTCCTATCAGTTGCTCTACCGATCTCCTCCTCATTCGAGCAGGCGGTCGGTAGTAAAAGAGCGACAGAGAATAAATAAAGGTATATTATATATTTCATCTTACAGTTCTCCTCCCAAATCGGTATCATCCAAACGTATTACCCAATCATTGACAATCACTTCGAGGCAATGTGCCTTGCCGCCGGTGAGGTCCATATAAATCAAAATGACGTATTCGTCTTGGCGGTCGAGGTATTCCTGTGCCGAGAGCTTGTGTGATTCCATCTGCGTCAGACAGAGGAAATCGGTCAGGTCGACATCGAAAAACGATGTTTCTTCCTTACTATAACGTAGTTTCAGGTGTCCTTTAGTGCCGTTTATCAGACGCAGGGTGTTCAGTTCGGCGCATACGGCAGGGTAGCTTGTCGTTCCGTCGGCAGATGCGACCTCTTTCACGCCCTGGTAGTAGGGCTGCCAGGTGAAGCGTGTATCGGCAATCGGTTGGTTGTCATGCGAGAGGTCGCTGTTGGTGGTCGTTACCAAAACAGAGAAGTCGGAGGCTTCGAGAGCCGTTCCGCTATGGGTGTCTATCAGTACGAAGCGCAGTTTGTTGGTGTTCTTCACCAGCGGGAAGCGGGTATGCGTTTCGCCGCCTTCGGGTATCTCGAGTGTCATTTCTCCCTGGAACAGCCCCAGTAGTTCGCGGCCGACGGTCTGCCGTTCGTGCTTGACGGCTACGCGGAAGTCTTTCAGCAGCGAACCTTTTTCCGGCTTCGTCCAGTCGTAGTCGGTTTCGTTCAGTCCCGCCCAGGCGAGCAAACGATACGTGCCGGGTTCCAGGTCGAGCTGTATACGGTTGGTTTTCAACTCTTCGCCTTCGATGGTGCGGGCAGAGAGAAAGGTGCCGGCTTCGTCGTATACATAAAGTTGCACCTTCTTCGCTGTTGCCTGGCATTCCATTTCATGGGCGAAAGCGTCGGCGAATTTCATATTGTGTTCATATACGAAACTAAGCGTATGTTTACAGGCGGGCAGGTCGTCGTGGATATAATCGCACGAAGCAGTGCCCAGCAGCAGTAAAAGGAAGAGGCAGAGGCCTCGGTATAGTGTCGTGTTCATATTGCTAAGAATTTGTTTAGTTGATTTTACATCTCAATTTCTATTTTATCAGCTATACTCCATACCTGAACGGTTACCTGGATTTGAATCCCGTTCTCTGGCGGATTGATCGGCGGATACACCGGGTCAACCGGTCTATTCGGATCATCAGGACCATCGGGACCATCCGGATCATCCGGATTCTCTCCCGGCCCAAATGGGGGGTCGTATGGAATATCCGATCCTAATCCATAAATATCGCTGATACGCAACTTATAAATATTGTTGCGCACAATCGCATACTCCATAATACCTTTCTCCCAGGCCTTGTTGTTGGAGTGACGAATCCAGTACGGGTAGTAGCAAATACCCTCCACGTAGGTATGCAAGTAGTAACGCGCCAGCAGGCGACGGGTATCTTTGCCATTCTGGTTGAGGATAATCTGACCGTTTGCATTCGTATAGCCGAACGTCGATTTCATATAGGCCGACCAGCCGAGGGATGCAGCTTCGGATGCCGTCAGTGTGGCAAACAAGTTTTTATTCTCCGACTGAGTCCGTAAAAAAGACTTGTAGTCCGCCGGATCGTTGTCTTTGATCCGTTCAGCCAGCGTCTGCACATCCGCCCAGGTCTTGCCCGTGAAGGAATAGCCGAACAGGTCGATGCCGTCCGGCACATAGTCGAACATGACGGCTTCCACCGACCCGTAGAGTTTTCCGCCCAACAGGAAGAACGTGAACGGTTTCCCGGCAGCCTGCTTCATCTCGATGGTCTTTCCCGAATCAAAATCGTAAGCATACCACTTTTCCGGTACATACCGGGCCTTAAAAATGACTCCCGTATTCAGATATTTGCTTTGATTTACCTTCGACACGGTGTTCTCCAACGTGTAGCCCACCCTGTACCAGTCGCCGATGCGTTCGCCCATACCGGCTGGAAATGTCCATCCGGCAGTCGACGTGCCGTAAGCGGTCAGGTAGTTTTCGTAGAGGTCACGGAGCGGACGGCTGCCTGTGCCCGGGGCATCTGGGTTGAAGACCTTTTTGTTGATGTTGGCGGTCGTCTTAAGGTAGCTCCAGGGGTCAATCACGTAGTTGGTCTGGTGGTCACCGAACTCGGGCAATTCCAGACCGAGGTATTCGGTGGTCGAAGCATTGCCGTACTCACCCGTCGACGGGTCGGCCGCCAGCACCCGTTTCAGCATATAAGAACCGGCGTTGAGGTTGTTGATCAACATGGTACCGGTGATTTCCACACGTGCCTTGCCGAAGGTTCTGTCCGTCACATCGTAATAATCGCCGACAGTCTGATAGTCGATACGCGCCGCATGGCGTTCCACCTCGACGGTGGCGGAAGCGGGGTTGTCGATCGTATTTTCGCCACAGAGATAAACCTGCTCGTCTTCGTGTCCGTTGGACGACATGACGAAGCGGGAGTATTTGCCATCCTTCTCCGTCCATGCCTGCCGTTGCAGATAGTCGCGCACGCCGCCAAGCGTTTTGCCCTGAAGCTGCGGGCGGATATTGCCGGTGTTGGTGATGACCAGCAGGTCGTACCAACCGCCGGGAAGTCCGACTTTCACCGGCCCGGTACTGTTGTCGCCATTCATCGCATCGCGGTCCAGATATATAATCTTATCGATCGGGGTCGAAGCGGGTGAGTTCACGCCCTTCTCCCCTTGGAAAAAGAGGAGCATCAAGTCGTCGATGCGCGTCTCGTAGTCCTGTCCCGGCTCGTGCCC
>URZO01000113.1 GCA_900552465.1 uncultured Parabacteroides sp.
CTTCCGATCTCTCTGTGGGCTTCAGCCCCTTTAGTGCTATCCTGTATATAGTCGAAAGGGGTTCAAACCCACAGAGGAATCCGGCAAAGCCGGGGCTTTATCAATCCGTTGATTGAAATCAACGGCAAAAGAGAGCCTGCGGCAGAGGACTTTTATTCTATATTCTGGCGGATCTTGGTCAGGTATTCCTTCATCCCGGCCGAATCTTTGTCTTTGATGATATCTTGCAGGATGTTCAGTTCCTCCTGGATGCGGGCGATCTGTTTCGGCGTGCGGGGGTTGAAGAGGATTTCCGTCAGCAGGTAATCGTCTTCCGAGAGCAGGCCGCGCGCGATCTTCATGTGTCGCTTGAAGGTCGTACCCGGGGCGTCCTGGTGCTTCATCGTGGCGGCAAAGACCATCGTGGAGGCGAAGGGGATGCCGAGCGAGTAGGCGACGACCTTGTCGTGTTCCTCAAACGTATATTCGCAGATGTGCAGGCGCAGGCTGGCGTAAACATCTTTGAAGAAGATCTTTCCGAGGTGGTCGCCTTCGGAGATGATGATCGTGTTCTCTTTCTCCAACTGTCCGAGGTTGGCAAACGTCGGGCCGAACATCGGGTGGGTGGAGACGTACGGGAAGCCGCAGGTCTCGTAAAACTCCTTCAGGTAGGTCTTGACGGATGCGATGTCCGAGATGATACAATAGGGTTGGAGGTAGGGCATGATGCTCTTGAACGCCTCGATCGTATAGCTCAACGTGACGCAGTTAATCACCAGTTCGGGGTTGAAATCGGCCACTTCCTCCGGTTTCTGGAGGCGCAGGGCATTATAGATGAAACGCATCCGTTTCGGATCGCTCTCCAATACAGCCACCTCGTGTTCAAAGCTCAGCAAGTCGGTGAAGAAAGAACCCATCTTTCCGGCACCTAAGATTAATATTTTCATTGTCTTTTGTTTAATGTTACGGTTGATGATTCGTGTGTCCTGCCGTAGGCTCTCTTTTGCCGTCGATTTTAATCGACGGTTCAAAGATAGGAGGCATGGCCTCTTCCTTTGTGGGCTTTAGAGAGCCTGTGGCATGGGGGGGTCAAAAGTCATTCTTATTCCCCTCTCGAGAGGGGGAAGGGGGTGTGTTAAATACATGCAAGTTGATAATCAATACGTTTGCGGGTGACACACCCCTTAATCCCCTCTCGAGAGGGGAAATAGATAGCTTTCTGACACCCCTTTCTCTACGGGACACCCTGCCGGATCATCACATCTATATGTTATTATTCATTCATTATAATCATCTGCTGGCGGACAGACTCTTCGTGTATCTCTTTCAGCATCTCCTTGACAAAGTCCGGGTTCAGGTCCATCTGTTCGCCCATGTTGGAGCGCTTTTCGAGGATTTCGCTGTAGCGGGGAGATTGCAGGATGGGCATGTTGTGCTCCTTCTTATACACCCCGATTTCGCGGGAGATGCGCATACGTTTGGCAAGCAGTTCGAGCAGTTGTTCGTCGATGCCGTCGATCTGGCGGCGCAGTTCGGCGAGGTTCTCGGTTGTCTGGTTGGAGTCGCGGATGACGAGGAGGTTCAGCACGTAGTCCAGCACATCCGGTGTGATCTGCTGCGAAGCGTCGCTCCATGCACAGTCCGGATTGCAGTGCGATTCGATAATGAGGCCGTCGAAGCTCAGGTCCATAGCCTGCTGGCAGAGCGGGGCGACCAGTTCGCGTTTCCCGCCGATATGGCTCGGGTCGCAGAAGATCGGCAGTTCCGGCATGCGGCGGCGCAGCTCGATAGGGATATGCCAGAGCGGCAGGTTGCGGTACATCTTCTTGTCGTACGAGCTGAAACCGCGGTGGATGGCTCCTAAGCGACGGATGCCTGCTCCGTAGAGGCGTTGGAATGCGCCGATCCACAATTCGAGGTCGGGGTTGACCGGGTTCTTGATCAGGACAGGGACATCCACACCTTTCAGGGCGTCGGCTATTTCCTGTACGGCGAACGGGTTGACAGTTGTACGGGCGCCGATCCACAGGACGTCGATGCCGGCTTTCAGGGCTTCGAAGACGTGGTCTTTCGTGGCCACTTCGGTTGCGACGTACATGCCGGTTTCCTTCTTTACGCGTTTCAGCCATTGCAGGCCTTCTGCACCGATTCCTTCGAATCCGCCCGGTTTGGTACGGGGTTTCCAGATGCCTGCGCGGAACAGCTTGATGCCTTTGTCGGCAATGCCTTTGGCGGTTTCCATTACTTGTTCTTCTGTTTCCGCACTACACGGACCGGCTATTACGACAGGACGTTGCGGGTCTATACCGGGTAACATGATCGATTCTAATTGCATTTCCATATGAATAATGATTTAATTTGTCAATATGCCAATGTGCCAATACTTATAAGTTCTTTATTCTCTCGAGCGCCTCTTTCAGCGTCTCGTTTTTGCAGCAGAGCGAGATGCGGATGTAGCGTTCGCCTTGGCTGCCGAAGATGAATCCCGGGGTGAGGAATACATTCGCCTCGTAGAGCACCTTGTCGGCTATCGCTTCGCTGCCCTTTGCATCGGCGGGTATTTTACCCCAGAGGAACATGCCGACTTGCTTCTCGTCGTATTCGCATCCTAATGTGTGCATGATCTGTCCGGCGAGGTCGCGGCGGCTGCGGTAGACCTTGTTCATGTTGTCGTACCATTCTTTCGGGGCGGCGAGGGCTTCGACGGCTGCGTGCTGCATGGGCTTGAACTGCCCGGAGTCGATGTTGCTCTTCACCTTCAGTATCCACTGCACGAACTGGGCGTTGGAGGCAAGCATGGCCATACGCCAGCCCGGCATGTTGTGCGCCTTGCTCATGGAGTTCATCTCGATACAGATGTCTTTGGCTCCCGGGACGGCGAGGATGCTCAACGGATGCTCGTTCAGGATGAAGCTGTACGGGTTGTCGTTGCAGATGATGATGCCGTGCTTCTTTCCGAAGGCGACCAGCTTTTCATACAGTTCCATGCTGGCGTTGGCGCCTGTCGGCATATTCGGGTAGTTGGTCCACATCAGCTTGACGTTCGACAGGTCCAGCTTCTCCAATTCCTCGAAGTCAGGCTGCCAGCCTAACTCTTCTTTCAGCTCGTAGGGGATGAGGTTCGCTTCCACTAACTTGCTCACCGAACTGTAGGTTGGATAGCCCGGATTAGGGACCAGCACGCCGTCGCCGGGGTTCAGGAAGGCCAGCGAGATGTGCAGGATTCCTTCTTTGGAGCCGATCAGCGGCTGTATCTCTGTCTTCGCATCGAGGCTGACGTTGTACCATTTCTGATACCAGTCGGCGAACGCTTTGCGCAGTTCCGGAATGCCGACGTACGGCTGGTAGCCGTGTTCGTTCGGCTGATGGGCATGTTCACACAAAGTCTCGATGGTCCGTTCCGAAGGAGGGAGGTCGGGACTGCCTACGCCGAGGTTGATAACGTTCTTGCCTGCGGCATTCATTTCGGCTACTTCTTTCAGTTTCCTGGAAAAGTAGTATTCTTGTACGCTACCTACACGGTTAGCGGGTGTAACGGTTTTACACACTTTGTTTTCCTTCTGCATATTCGCCAAGTATTTTTAAGTCTTTTGTCAACGGTCTGATAGCATCCAATGCCTGTCTGTAGCGCAGGTAATCCGTAAAGGTCAGATTGATATAAAACAGATATTCCCATTCGCGGCCAATGATAGGCAAGGATTGTATTTTCGATAGATTCATGTCGTAGAAAGAGAGGACGGAAAGAACTTTGGAGAGGCTGCCGGCAGTGTGGGGGAGGGCGAAAACGACGGATGCTTTGTTTCTGTCTTCACCTTTGAGCATCTCGTCTGCCGTCCATCGGTCGGCTATTGCTAAGAAGCGGGTGAAGTTTCGCTTGTTGGTCTCGATTCCTTCGGCAAGGACTTCCATGTTGTAGATCTGGGCAGCCAGTTTCCCGCAGATGGCGGCGTGCCCTTTCAGTTGGTTTTCCGAAATCCACCGGGCGCTCATGGCGGTATCTTCCTTCTCGACCACTTTCGCATTGGGCAGCGTGTCGAGGAAGTCGGTACATTGCATCAGGGCGATCGGGTGCGAGTTGACCTCTTTGATGTCGTGGATGTTGGTTCCCGGAAGTGCAACCAGTGAATGGGAGATACGCAGTTTGTATTCGCCGATGATCTGCAAGCCGCTTTCACGGATCAGTTCATGGTTCTGCAGCAGGCTGCCTGCAATCGTATTTTCGATCGCCATCATTCCCAGAACGGAAGGGTCTTTCTTAATGGTTGAAATAACTTCTCTGAATGTATTGCAACCGATAATGTCTATTTCTTCACCTTCGAAGTAATTACGGGCGGCTATGTCGTGATACGAACCGGCTATTCCCTGGATTGCTACTTTCTTTTTCATCTTCTTTCTGTTTTATAATTTCATCTGTTGAATCTTTGCTATTGTATGGACCAAAAAAAAGTCCCACCGAAACCGGCAGGACTTTATATTGTTCCATTGATACATATATTTTCTCATCAACGCTCTACATACAAACTCCTGCCTTCACTCTGCTAAAGTAAAAGTAATAAAAGTAATATGTAAAGCTAAATCGATTCATTTTGTCTCTTTGTTTTTAAATACGCAGCAAAAGTAACGCTTTTTTGGAAACTACAAGCGAAAAGTGATATTTTTTTTCGCTGCATCCGAAATATTTATTCCGTCAGGGCTGCCTGCTTAACCAGATAGACATGAACCGGTCGTATATCATGTATCCTTGTGTAGACTTGTAGACAATCTCTTTATCAATCAGTTTTGCTAATGCCGTGTTCACGCTGCTGGCGGCTTTCAGCTTGTATTTCGAGATGAATTTTCCGGAATTTATTTCGGCTACGGTTCCCTCTTTCGCTATCGCTTTCATTAATTTGGCCGCCACTCCGGAATAAGCCGCTATCAGGTTCTGGTATCCATAGACACCTTCGTCCGTCAGTTCCTGTATGGCGCGATTGGTGAATGTCTTATCTGTTATATCTGTGCCATAACCGTATAATCTGTTTAGCAGTGCCTGCATATACCAGGTATGCCCTTCAAACTCATCATACATATAATAGAACGTGTCATTGTCGAATTTCCGGTTTGCCTCTTGGAAGAAATGACGGGTAAAATCGTAGTACTCTTCCTTACGGATTGCTTCTATTGTGACTATCTGCGTACTTTGGTAGAAAGGCCTTTTGGCCGAAAGAAACATCTCCTGCATGATGTGTTGTTTACTTCCGGCAAAGATAAAGCGGGCATTGGGAACAAATTGGATATAAGAACGTAGCAGGGCTTCGACTCCTTTTTCCGGATATTCGGCAATCTGCTGAAATTCATCGATGGCTATGACACATCGTTTATCAATTGACGCAATGTAATCAAAGATCTCCCGCAATGTCGCTTCTTCTTTATTGGGCAAGATGTCAATGGAGACTTGTGGTTGTCCTGTTATTTCATCGAATGTCAGAACCGGACGGCAACTTTTTAGAAAATTACTGACTTTCCCGATCAATTTCTGTACGTTCGAATCTAATGCTTCTAATACGGAAACGGCAAAAAGATGCACGAATTCGTTCAGACTCTGGGTTGAAAAGATGTCCATATAAACGGGGACTACTTCGTTTTTCTTTTCCAGATGATAGAATACATTTTTAATTAGCCCTGTTTTCCCCATGCGGCGAGGGGCAATCAAGGTAATGTTCCGCTCGTTTTGCAGTGCATTGGTGATTGTTTCCGTTTCGTTTTGCCTGTCGCAAAAGTATTCAGGACTGTGATATCCGGCTATCAGAAATGGATTATTTAGTTTCATATCAGTGTCTTATTGTTATTACGCAATCAACGTTACGCAAATAACGTAATAAATTGCCGGCTTTCCAAATTCTGAAGGTTAATAAACTAAGATATCCACGTTCTCTTCTGAAAAGAGGGTGGTTTTCAGACCACCCTTAGCCCTGCTTGCAGGGTGCGCATCTCTTTCGGGACGCATTTCTTGATGCTTTCGATCAGGATGCCGGCAATTGTGTGACGGATAAAGTCTTTGCGGGTTACCCAGACGATTTCGCGGGCCGGACGGGGGATTGCGAACGGGCGTAGCAGTTCCTTTTGTTGGTCGCTTAATTGATAGGTCGCTAATTCCGGGATGAATGTAATGCCGTTGCCGCTTTCCACCATGCGCATAAAGGTTTCCAAGCTTCCTAAACGGTAAGCTGCCTGACGGAGTTTTACCTTTTCCATCTGGCAGAAGCGCATCAGCTGGTCGCGGAAGCAATGTCCTTCATCCAGCAGCCAGAGGCGTTCGTCGCTGATGTCGGCGGAGCGGACCATGTCTTTCTTAAAGACGCTTTCATTGCGGGCAACATAAGCATAGAACTGCTCATAATATAAGATATCTCCCTGAAGCTGCATCTCTGTCGGTGAATTGGCAATAATAGCTGCATCTATTTCACCATTGAGCAAGGCTTTCATGGTCGGAGCCGTCTGCATCTCCAGAATGCGGATATCCAGGTCGGGATGTTTCTCCGATATCTGCTGGAAGAAACGGGGAAGCAGGTAAGGGGCGATGGTCGGCAGCACGGCAAGGCGGAATGTGCCTTTCAGGGATTGCTCTTCTTCGTTCACAATATCTTTGATCAAAGAGGTCTGATAAAGGACGACGCGTGCCTGGTCGATCACCTTGCGGCCGGCTGGGGTAGGACAGACCGGCTGGATGTTACGGTCGAACAGCTTGACTCCCAGCTCGTCTTCCAGTTTCTGTATCATCATGCTTAATGTCGGTTGGGTTACGCGGCAGTGTTCTGCTGCCTTGGCAAAATGACGGTAAGTATCTACGGCCAGAATGTATTCGAGTTGTTGTATATTCATATTATATTATTTGTTTTTACAGGTTCGTTGTCTGATTTGATTTGACGAAGGTAGGAAAAAAACATGAAATATAACGGGATTTATGAATTTGTTGTTTATGAAAGTTCGTGTGGATGAATAAAATGTTTGTGTAAAAAAGACATTTTATGAGAGAATAGCTTTTATAAGTCTTGAAAATCTATTTTCTTTGTGGTCGTTAACTAATATATAAACCATACAATATGAAGTCTATCTCAGAAAAGATCGTTTTAGCGATTGGAATGGTAGTCGTTTTAGGCGCATGCCACTCCACTTCGTATTATTCAGACGAGGCTATCGTCGAAGTCCCTTTTACCGAAGTACACGTGACGGACCATTTCTGGGCGCCCCGCATCGAGGTGAACCGGACTGTTTCCATCCCCTCCGCTTTCAGGCAATGTGAAATAAACGGACGTTTCGATAACTTCGCGTTAGCGGGCGGTCTGATCAAAGGGGAGCATAAAGGCGATTTCCCGTTCGACGATACCGATCCTTATAAGATTATAGAAGGAGCTTCCTATTCGCTTGCCGTTAAATATGAGCCGAAACTGGATGCTTATCTGGACAGTGTTATTACGCTGATCGGGGCAGCCCAGGAGCCGGACGGCTACCTGACTACGTGTGTGACGAACAAATGCGAGCGGCTGAACCGTTGGTGGGGATCGAAGCGTTGGGAAAAGCTGAACAGTCACGAACTGTATAACAGCGGTCACCTGTATGAGGCGGCCGTCGCACATTACCAGGCTACCGGTAAGCGCAGTCTGCTCGATATCGCCTTGAAGAATGCCGATTTGGTTTGCAAGGATTTTGGTCCGGGCGAGGGGCAGAAACATGTGCCTTCCGGTCATCCGATTATAGAGATGGGGCTTGCCAAATTATATAAGGTGACCGGTGAGCAGAAATATCTGGATATGGCAAAATATTTCGTAGAGGAAACCGGGCGCGGTACAGACGGACACCGGTTGAATGCCTACAGCCAGGACCATAAGCCCATCCTGCAACAGGAAGAGATTGTCGGGCATGCCGTTCGTGCCGGTTACCTGTATTCAGGAGTGGCGGATGTGGCGGCCCTGACAAAAGATACGGCCTATTTCAATGCTATTTGCCGGATATGGGATAATATGGCAACTAAAAAACTCTACATAACGGGAGGAATCGGCTCGCGTGCCCAAGGGGAAGGGTTCGGACCTGAATATGAACTGCATAACCATAGCGCCTATTGCGAGACGTGCGCCTCCATTGCAAATGTGTACTGGAACCAGCGCATGTTCCTGGCAACAGGGGATGCCAAGTATATAGATGTATTGGAACGCGCCTTATATAATGGTGTAATATCGGGCGTTTCCTTGAGCGGCGACAAGTTTTTCTATGACAATCCGCTCGAATCGATGGGGCAGCACGAACGGGCACCCTGGTTCGGTTGTGCCTGCTGTCCGGGTAATGTCACCCGCTTTATGGCTTCTATTCCTAAATATATGTATGCCACTCAAGGCAACAACCTCTATGTGAATTTGTATGCGGGCAGCCGGAGCCGGATAGCTTTGGCAGGTGACACGGTCGCTTTGGTCCAGGATACGGAATATCCCTGGGATGGTACGGTCAAGCTGACCGTTTCGCCGCAAAAGCCTCTCTCTTTTAACCTGAAACTCCGCATTCCGGCTTGGACTGGCGATGAACCGGTTCCCGGCAGCGATCTCTATACGTTTGTAAAAAGAGATAGAAAACCTTGTGCCGTCTTCGTAAATGGAACGCCGCTGAAAGAGAAAGCGCATCATGGATATGTTGTGATCGAGCGGCAGTGGAAGCCGGGTGATGTCGTCGAACTCCGTATGCCGATGGAGGTCCGCCGGGTGAAGGCTCATGAAAAGGTCCGCGCCGACGAAGGCCTGCTGTCCGTAGAACGCGGACCGGTGGTGTATTGCCTGGAAGGAGTCGATATGCCCGACCACCATGTGTTCAATAAGTATCTTCCTGAAAATGCCGCTTTCACATTCCAATATGAGAAAGACAAATTGAACGGCATAGTGGAACTGAGTACAACCGCTAAGGAAATGGAGCGTGACGAAGCGAACGGCACTGTTTCGGAAAAGGATGTTCCTATAAAAATGATCCCTTATTCAACTTGGAATAATCGTGGGAATGCTGAAATGGCAGTCTGGATTCCTGCTTCGGCCGGATATGCCAGACCAACATCGGAACCCAGCATCGCTTCACGTGCGAAATCATATACCGTTGTCAGTGCCCCGATTCAGAAAGACGGTATAGCCCATGAACGCCGTGAATGGTGTTACGGCGTTAATGACCAGTGGGACCCGAAAAGTTCGGACGATATGTCGAAACCTTACTGGTATTTCTGGTTGAAAGAAGGTACGGAAGAATCGATCGAATATGTCTTCGATAAACCCGAGAGCGTCCGGAATGTGCAGGTCTACTGGCTCGACTTCGACCATTATGACGGCAACTTCCGTGTCCCGGCAAGTTGGAAAGTGCAGTACCGGAAGGGGAATACCTGGAAAGATGTAGAAGTCCGGGGAGAATACGGTTGTAAAAAGGATTGCTATAATTCCGTAGACTTTACCCCGGTTGAGACTACCGGTCTGAAACTGGTTATCCAACTTCAGAAAGGCGAGTCAGGTGGAGTGATTGAATGGAAAGTAAATTAAGATATATAGGGCCGGGTGAGACATTACAGGCATAGTTATGGTTCTGGCAGGTCATAGTTATGATTTGCCGGAACCATTACTATGAGATGGAAATAGGGGAGGGTTCATAATTAGACAGTTTTGAAACAATACTGTTCAATAACATACAGGTATTGAATTGTTTTTTGAATTAAGTGTGTAATTTTACACTTTAAAGAACGTGTAACTTAATTCTATATATAATGAAACAAATCCTATTGATTGCACTTGCCGGAATCAGTCTGGCCGGCAGTGCGCAAACACATGACGGCGGCTACCCGATTACGCCTGTTCCTTTCACATCCGTAAAAGTAACCGATAGTTTCTGGGGACAGAGGCTGAAGGCCAGCCGTGAGGTGACTATCCCGCTTGCATTCAGTAAATGCGAAGAGACGGGGCGGTATGAAAACTTCGTGAAGGCGGCTCATCCCAGCAGCGATTATAAAGTCGGAGGATTAGCGTTCGATGACACGGATGTGTATAAAACAATCGAGGGGGCGAGCTATTCCATGCAGACCTACCCGGATAAGAAGCTGGATAAATATATCGACAGCGTCTTGACCATCGTGGCTGCCGCGCAGGAACCGGACGGCTATTTGTATACGGTCCGCACCATGAACCCGCAGCATCCGCACGAATGGGCGGGCAGCCGGCGATGGGAGAGAGTGGAGGAACTGAGCCATGAGTTTTACAATTTAGGGCACATGGTGGAGGGGGCTGTGGCCCATTACCAGGCAACCGGGAAAAGAAACTTTCTGGATATCGCCATTAAATATGCCGATTGCGTGGAGAGGGAGATTGGTGACAAACCCGGACAGCTCGTTTTGGTGCCCGGTCATCAGATTGCCGAGATGGCGCTCTGTAAACTCTATCTCGTGACAGGACAGCAGAAATATCTCGACCTTGCCAAATTCTTCCTTGACAAGCGTGGCTATACTACCCGTAAGGATGCTTACAGCCAGGCGCATAAGCCGGTGTTGGAACAGGATGAGGCCGTCGGGCATGCCGTGCGTGCGGCCTATATGTATTCCGGCATGGCGGATGTGGCAGCCCTGACGGGCGATGCCGGATATGTCCATGCTATCGACCGCATCTGGGAGAATGTGGCGGCGAAGAAACTTTATATTACAGGCGGTATCGGTGCGACCAGCGACGGAGAGGCTTTCGGGAAGAACTACGAATTGCCGAACTTGACCGCCTATTGCGAGACTTGTGCGGCAATCGGGAATGTATATTGGAACTACCGTCTGTTCCTGCTTCACGGCGAATCCAAATATTATGATGTGCTGGAACGTACCTTATATAACGGTTTGATTTCGGGTGTCTCTCTGGATGGCGGCGGTTTCTTCTATCCGAACCCATTGGAATCGACCGGCCAGCATCAGCGCCAGCCTTGGTTCGGTTGTGCCTGCTGTCCGTCTAATATCTGCCGTTTTATTCCCTCTTTGCCGGGATATGTCTATGCGGTGCATGACAAGGATGTCTATGTCAATCTTTTTATGAGCAACACGTCCGACCTGAAAGTAAACGGAAAGAGCCTGCAATTGGCCCAGAGCACCGAATACCCCTGGAACGGCGATATCCGCCTGAATGTAACGCCAAAAGGGAAGCAAGACTTTACGTTGAAAATCCGCATCCCGGGTTGGGTGAGAGGCGAAGTGGTGCCGAGTGACCTGTACACGTTCTCCGACGGTAAGCAGTTGGGCTATTCCATTAAAGTGAATGGCGAAGCGGTAAAGAGCGGATTGGAAAAGGGATATTTCTCTGTTTCACGCCAGTGGAAAAAGGGGGATGTGGTAGAGGTACATTTCGATATGGAGCCGCGTACGGTCAAGGCCAATGCGAAAGTGGAAGCCGACCGGGGGCGTGTAGCCGTAGAGCGCGGGCCGGTCGTCTACTGTGCCGAATGGCCGGACAATGATTTCAGCGTCCTGAACGTATTGGTGAACCAGAAGCCCGAGTTTACGCTCGAACGCAAACCTGACCTGTTACATGGCATTAATGAAATTAAGACTGCCGCACAGACTTTGAGCTATGATGCAAGTGGCCGCCTGGCTGTTAAGGACGTGACGCTGACATTGATCCCCTATTATGCCTGGGCGCATCGCGGGAAAGGCGAGATGTCCGTCTGGTTGCCCCAGCAGGTGAACGCTGTCCGCTCTTCCGTACCGGGAGAGTAAGCGGGGAGGCGGTTTGTATAGAATATATCTATGAGGTATAGAAATTATCTGTTTGACAGCAACTTATATCTGATGTATCTTTGCAGTACAAGAAAAACAAAAAGTATAACAATTAAAAAGTAAAGCATTATGAAGACATTAGATTATATCCATTTGGACGCAGTTGCAGCAGGTAAAGTAGTGGAAGCATTACAACAGTTATTAGCCGATTATCAGGTATTCTATACAAACCTTCGCGGTTTCCACTGGAACATCAAGGGACACGGTTTCTTTGTTCTCCACAGCAAATTCGAAGAGATGTATAACGATGCTGCCGAAAAGGTCGACGAACTGGCAGAACGCATCCTGATGTTGGGCGGCGTGCCTGTCAACAAGTTCAGCGAATACCTGAAAGTGGCCAAAGTGAAGGAAGTATCAGGCGTATCCTGTGCCGACGAAGCACTGGAAAATATCCTGAACACTTACGGCCAGTTTATCGCCGAAGAACGCAAGTTGCTCTCCTTAGCATCCGAATCGGGCGACGAGGCAACAGTAGCGCTGATGAGCGATTACCTGAAAGAACAGGAAAAGCTGGTCTGGATGTTGGTAGCATATTCTTCTTGCGATTGCAAGAAATCATAAGTGTGTAAGTAGTTAATAAATTATTCGTTGCGTTTGGAAAAGGCACCTCGTGAGAGGCGCCTTTTTTTGTAGATGCCTGTTCATTTAACCATGAACACCCATTTTTTACAGCTTAAGGATAGGACTGTTTCAAAAGATATCCTTACATTTGCAACGGTTACAGAGAATTTAACCGATCACATGTTATTGAGACGACCGTCCGGTCATTCCCCTTCGAAGGGGA
>URZO01000114.1 GCA_900552465.1 uncultured Parabacteroides sp.
TTCTGTCTATCAAAGAAAATTCACACACCCCCTGCCCCCTCTCAAGAGGGGAAGAAGTTACCATCAGCCGATATAAACACACCGGTAAATCATCCTTTAGATTCCCAACTGCAAAATAATGAGTTTATTCCCAATGATTATCGGGTGAACCTTGATCATCCATCCCTCTTATTTTTTAATTCTTAATTTTTAATTCTTAATTCAATAAGTATGCCCCTTGTCGCCTTCCATTTCCTGCCCGTTTATCTTGCGCAGGTCGAGTGCCCGCCAGGCATAGAAGATATACGCCAGGACGAACGGCACGAGGATGGAAACATAACTCATGACCTTCAACGTGAACGGGCTGGAGCAACTATTCTCGATCGTCAGCGAACTTTGCAGGTCGGCAACGGACGGATAGTAAGCCGTATTGTTCCAACCGGCGCAAAGCAGCAGGGCCAATACGGTCAGCACCGTGCCTGTCCCGCAATACCAGATACCCTTTTTCCATGTCCCCGGCAAAATCGTACGGATAATACCATAGAGTACACCCACGACACCGACCAGCAGTATCACCGTTACGGCAGGCATCTCGATCAGGTTGGTAAAGTATTTATACGGTTGCATGAACACCTCTTTCGTCACCGGATTGACAGCGAAGCCGTCAGCAAAGAGCAGGTGCACGAGGAAAGTGAGAAAGAATACGAGGAACAACGCCGTCTCTATCACCAGATGTTTGCGGCATCTTTCCGTAATTTCCGCATCGTCTATGTTATTGATAAAGTAAAGCAACGCCTGGATACGAGCCAGGAAGAACACCGCTAACCCGAGGCATACGTTCCAGAACACGAAAGCCGCTTCGAGTCCGTGCCAGGGGTTTGCCCAGGTGGAGATCACCGGCATGGCGACATCGGTCAGTTGTCCTTTATTGACGATAAACTCCGCTCCGTTGAAGAATGTCCCGACAGCCGTTCCGAGCAGGATCGGGCCCAGGATGCCGTTGAGCAACAGGAACACCTGGTAGGTCTTTTTGCCCAACAGGTTTCCCTTCTTCGACTGGTATTCGTACGACACGGCCTGCAAGACAAAGCAGGCAAGGATCAGCATCCACACCCAGTAGGCTCCGCCGAAGCTGGTCGAATAGAACAACGGGAAGGAGGCGAAGAACGCACCTCCGAAAGTGACCAGCGTCGTGAAGGTAAACTCCCACTTACGCCCGGTCGAGTTCAGTAACATCTTTTGCTGCAATTCCGTTTTGCCGATGGTGAAAAGCAAAGACTGTCCGCCCTGTACGAAAAGCAGGAAAACCAATAGTGCTCCTAACAGGGAAACGAGGAACCACCAGTAATGCTGTAATAATATATATGTACTATCCATAGCGCTCATTTAATTTTTAATTCATAATTCTTATTTTACTGAAGGTCCTTTCTTAATCGCTTTCACCATAATGCCGATCTCAGCAATCAGCAGGACGGTGAAGAGAAGGAGGAAGAGGAAGAAGGTGGTCTGTACCGACGAGGTGGCCAGTTTGGAGACGGATGCGCTGGTCGGCAGGATGTCCTGGATGGCCCAGGGCTGGCGTCCTACTTCGGCAACGATCCAGCCGGCTTGTCCGGCTATGTAGGCCAGCGGAATTGTCCACAGGCTTGCCCATTGCAGCCAGCGGGCATCGGCGAATTTGTCCTTCTTGCTCCATATCAGGGCAATGATGAATAAGAGGATGAAATATCCGCCCAGGATCACCATGACGCGGAATGAATAGAACGTGAGTCCTACGTGCGGAACCAGGTCGGCCGGATTTTTGATATATCCGTATCCGAAGTAGGCGAAGTTATCGTCCAGCAACGTACGGGCCTGCTGGGCGGCAACCTTGTCTTTGTCTTTCACAGCCTTGCGATAGTCGGCAAGTGCCTGGATGGCAATCTGCCCTTTTTCGATCTTCTCGGCGGCAGACAGGGCTGTCGTCCCTTTATTCGTCGTATAGCCGCCTTCGATCAGGTTGACGATACCCGGCACGTAGGCGTCTGCCTTGCGTTCGGCAAGGAACGAGAGCAGTTTGGGGACTTTGATGTCGAAGATGAACGGATTTATGTTGTCCTTATAGCTTGTCTTGTCGGGGTTCAGCATGCCGATGGCAACCAGTCCCATGCCGTTGCCTCCTTCGTAGAGTCCTTCCATTGCGGCGAGTTTCATCGGTTGCTTCTGGGCTACCTGGTAGGCCGAGCCGTCGCCTGTCCATATAATAAGGATAGAGGCTACGAGGCCGAAGATTGCGCCGACTTTGATGCTTTCGAGTGCGAACTGTTTATCCCGTTTCTTCAACAGATACCAACTGCTGATACCGATTACGAATACGGCTCCCACGACCCAGCCGGAGAGTACGGTGTGGAAAAACTTATTGATGGCGACAGGCGACAGGGCGACCGCCCAGAAGTCGAACATCTCGTTGCGTACGGTGTCCGGATTGAACTGCATGCCTGCCGGATGCTGCATCCAGGCGTTGGCGATCAGAATCCAGAGTGCGGAAAGGGTTGCACCTATAATCGTCAGCCAGGTAGAAGCCAGGTGGAAGCGTTTGCTGACCTTGTCCCAGCCGAAAAACATGACGGCAATGAACGTCGCTTCCATGAAGAAAGCCAGGATTCCTTCGATAGCCAACGGGGCGCCGAAGATATCCCCTACGAACCAACTGTAGTTGGACCAGTTGGTCCCGAACTCGAATTCGAGAATAAGCCCGGTGGCCACACCGATGGCGAAGTTAATACCGAACAGCTTCATCCAGAATTGCGCTGTCTTTTTCCAGAATTCGTTACCAGTCTTGTAATAGATGGTCTCCATGATGGCCTGTATAACGCCGAGCCCCAGTGTCAGGGGAACGAAAAGCCAGTGATACATGGCGGTGAGAGCGAATTGAGCCCTCGACCAGTCAATCAACGAAGTGTCAATGCTTGCGATCATGATTATTATAATTTAAGGAGTAATTGCCCTGTTAATCAATTCACCCGATACGTGTTCTTCCTTTGCGGAATCACTGTCAAACTTCCCTAAATAATTAGGAAAGAAAAACAGTTTTAAGATAAAAAACATGATGAAGAGCTTGACCAATATAATTAGCCACAGCGTTTTACCCAGTTTCATCTCGCGGAATCCTTCCAGGTAAAAATGATAAATCCGTGTGTGTATTGGTTCTTTTTTCATGATGTTATCGTACTTTAATAACAGGAGATCCGGTGAATTAGTTTTTCTCTTCCTACAAATATAGGCAATGCGCTAATTTGTTTGCCCCTAAAAGCATAGATATTATTTATGAAAAAATAGATATTGTCTATAATCACTGTTAAAAAAAACTATTTTGAAGAAGAAAGCCCGGAGGAAGACTTGCTGTTATTTTCGCATTGGCTATATTTGCGTCAGTTTGTGTTTTTATAAGACGAGAATCACATCGAATATTATAATTAAGTGCTAATCTATAAAAAATTATTACTATGTCGAACATTTCAAGAAGATCTTTTCTTCAAAGAGGAGCAGCTGCTGCCGCAGCATTCTCTATCGTGCCAGGCTCTGTTCTTGGTAAATCTCACGGATATGTAGCTCCGACTGACAAGTTGAATATCGCTGCTATCGGTATCGGTGGTATGGGTAATGCCAACCTCAAGAACATGGAAAAAACAGAAAATATCGTAGCTCTTTGCGATATTGACTGGAGATATGCAAAGCCGGTATTCGATCGTCACCCGAATGCAAAGAAGTATTGGGACTATCGTAAGATGTATGACGAAATGGGTAAATCCTTCGATGCTGTACTGGTTGCTACTGCCGACCATACACACGCTATCATCACAGCCGATGCCATGACGATGGGCAAACATGCATATACTCAGAAACCGTTGACTCACTCGGTTTATGAATCCCGTTTGCTGACAAACCTGGCTAAGAAGTACAACGTAGCTACCCAGATGGGTAACCAGGGTTCTTCTTCTGAAGGTACTGATCTGGTTTGCGAATGGATCTGGAACGGTGAAATCGGTGAAATCACGAAAGTGGAATGTGCTACTAACCGTCCTATCTGGCCGCAAGGTCTGAATGCTCCTGAAAAGGCTGATAAGATTCCTTCTACCTTGAACTGGGATTTGTTCACAGGTCCTGCAAAGGTTCGTCCTTACAATAAGATTTATCATCCCTGGAACTGGCGCGGATGGTGGGATTATGGAACAGGTGCTTTGGGTGATATGGCTTGCCATATTATGCAGCCGGTGTTTACTTCCCTGAAATTGGGTTATCCTATCAAAGTACAGGGCTCTTCCACTCAGCTGTTGGCAGATTGCGCTCCTAACGCACAGCACGTAAAGATGGTGTTCCCGGCTCGCGACAATATGCCGAAAGTAGGGCTGCCTGAAGTTGAAGTACATTGGTATGATGGCGGTATGATGCCGGATCGTCCTGAAGGATTCCCTGATGGTAAGGAACTGATGGGCCCGGGTGGTGGATTGTGTATCTTCCACGGTACGAAAGACACGCTGATCTGCGGTTGCTACGGACTCGAACCGTGGTTGTTGTCAGGTCGCAAACCGAACGCTCCGAAAGTTTGCCGTCGCGTAGAAAACGCTATGAACGGCGGTCACGAACAAGACTGGATCCGCGCTTGTAAAGAAAGCCCGAGCAGCCGCGTGATGACTAAGTCTGACTTCTCTATGTCAGGTCCGATGAACGAAATGGTGGTTATGGGTGTATTGGCAATCCGTTTGCAGACTTTGAACAAAGAGTTGCTGTGGGATGGCCCTAACATGAAGTTCACCAATATCAAAGACGACGAAGTAATCAAGATCATTAAGAAAGATGACTTTAGAATTGTCGATGGTGACCCGAAATTCGATAAGGTCTGGACTGATCCGGTTCCTGCTAAACAATTCGCAGAAGAACTGATCAAACATAATTATCGTCAAGGCTGGAACTTGCCTGCTATGCCGTAATTGTTTTAAACATAAATAAAGAATGAAAAAGTCAGTATTATTAGCAAGTGCCGCAGTTATGATGTGCTATTTCACATCTTGTAGCGGTGGTAAGAAAGCAACAGAAGAAGCAACAGCTGTAGATGAAGCTGTAACAGAAGCTGCCGTTCCTGAATACAGAATCATGGACGAGCTGCCTACTGTCGACCTGTCTACTTTCCCGAAAGATAAAGACGGAAAGATCATCCTGTTCGACGGAAAGACGTTGAACGGCTGGAGAGGTTACAACCGTAAAGATGCTCCTACAAGATGGAATGTGGACGATGGTGCTATCCATATGACAGGTTCAGGTGCCGGTGAAGCCGGTGCTAAAGATGGTGGTGACCTGATTTTTGCTCACAAGTTCAAAAACTTCGAGTTGGAATGGGAATGGAAAGTTGCTAAGGGCTCTAATTCCGGCGTGTTTATCATGATCCAGGAAGTAGAAGGGCAGCCTTCTTATATCTCTGCTCCGGAATATCAGATTCTTGATAATGCTAACCATCCGGATGCTAAATTAGGTAAGGATGGCAACCGTATGTCAGCTTCCCTGTATGATATGATCCCGGCTAAACCGCAGAATTCTAAACCGTATGGTGAGTGGAACAAGTCTAAGATCATGTGCTACAAAGGTACTATCGTTCACTATCAGAACGACGAACCGGTTGTTGAATACCACATGTGGACACAGCAGTGGAAAGAAATGCTGGACAAGAGCAAGTTTAGCAAGGACAAATGGCCGTTGGCATACGAACTGTTGCTGAACTGCGGTGGTGAAAACAAAGAAGGTTTCATCGGTTTGCAGGATCACGGTGACGACGTTTGGTTCCGTAACATCACAATTAAAGAACTCGACTAATCTCAGCCGGTCCTTTAATCAAATAGAAAATCCCCGGTATCCGTTTGGATGCCGGGGATTTTTTGTCCAACCTTTTTTATTGGCACATTGGCATATTATTTCACCATAATCTTGATGTTACTGTAGCTGTTACCCTCGAAATTGATACGGCCGTTCTTGCCGTTGTTGACATCAAGGACGTAGTTGTTTTTGTTCTTCTGCTCGCTGCGGCTGTCGAAGTCGCTCGAGGAATTCTCTTCCGTGCGGCGGGATACTACGTTGAAACCTCCTTTGATGCTGCAATTACCGTATTTCATATTGTTGGCGACAACGCGGAAAGATGCGTTTACGTCGGTATAAATGTTCAGGTTACCGTAGCGGGCATCTACATCTATCTTTTCGAAGTTGGATGCAAGGTCTTTGATGGTCAGCGTGCTATAGCTTAATTCGTCAACCGTGATGCTCTTTTTCAGCTCCTCCATCCTGCATTCGCCGTATTTCAGCTCCAGGTAGCCGCTGTCCAGTTTATCCATCTGAATTTTGCCGTATTTGGCTTCTATATTCATTTTCTGGATATTTCCGAGGTTGAGATTGGAATATTTGCTGTCGACGGTCAGCTGCGAGGCGTTTTGCAGGTTCGCCTTGCCGCAATAGGCCAAGTCCAGCGTCGCATTGTCGACGTTTGCGATATCCAGGTTGCCATACTGCACTTCGATATTCAGCGGGCCAGTGAAGTTACCGCCGTTGATGTTGCCGTATTTGGCATGAAGGTCGCACTTCCCTTTGTTGTTTTCCGGCATATAGATGTTGCCGTATTTCTGCGTCAGGTCGCACGTCAGTTCTCCCGGCATGTTGATGTAGTAGTTGATGGTGAACGATTCGTTGGAGTTATTCCCGTTCTGCGAACTCAGTGTCGTAACAGCCGAAACCGTGTTCCCCATTTTTTCCATCCGGATACTGATGCGGTCGAGGGTCGCTTGGGCCCTGTCCTCGTTACGCGCTTTGGCTTCGATTGCGACACGGATGGAGACTTCGTTTTTGTTCCAGTGCGTGATGGTTATGTTACCGAAGCGGTTGTCCACTTGCAGGAGGTCGTTCTTACCGACATTAAAACTTTTGTTGTATTCCTTTTTCTTGATGCTTTCCTGTTTGCTTGCCCAGCCGGGAAGCGCGCAAAACAAGATGAGAAGCATAAGGAGGCAGGGACGGACGAGCGCCTGTCTGCCGATAGCTGATTGTTGATGAGTTGCTTTCATTTTGATTCTTTATTTCTGATTTACTTTTTATTTGTTTCCATCTTTTCCATCTGTTTCAACATGATGTTGAGGCTTTCCAGGCTTGTGCTGTAATGCTGGTTCATGGCGTACAGCCCGTCGTTGGAGCAAGGCAGGGTGGGGAGAACCGTTTCCTCGAACATATAGTTGTCCGTCAGGACCCGTTTCGTCTCTTTCAGCAGCTCTTCCGAACCGGGGATGCGCTGTTGTTTGTACATCTCCTGCATCTGCGAGATGATGCTGTTCATCTGCATATTGTAGTAGAGCCGGAGTTCCTCGATCTCTTCCTTCATCTGGCATTTGTGCGGCTGTGAAGCCATCGGTTGCTGCTGTGGGAGGGGTGTGCCGCCCGGCATCCTGAAAAGGAAGAGCAGAGCGATGCAGGCTGCTGCCGCAAAAGCGCAAAGGCTGTATAGGGTAGCCCGGCTTTTGCGTGGTGCAGCCAGCTTCTGTTCGAAGCGTTCGAAGTGACCTTCTGCTAACAGGTCGTCATCAAAGGCTTCCCGGTTCGTGTCTATGAAATTCTTTAATTTATCCATTTTCTTAATTTGCTGCTATAATGTCCAACAATTTGCGCTTGGCCCTGAGATACTGGCTGCGTACGCTTGGCGGCTGAATCTTCAGGATGGAGGCGATTTCTTCCATATCATATCCCTCGAAGAGGTAGAGCGAGAGGATTACGCGATAACCGGCAGGCAGTTTCTTGCAGGCCTCTTTGACCTGGGCGACCGAGTACCGGATCTCCTCCTCGTCCGGCCCGTCGTCGTCGGGTTCGGCATAATTGTCGGAGAGTTCCACCCAGTCGGGCGTCTGCCGCCTCACGTAATCAATGGCAGTATGGACGGCTATCCGGTGCATCCATGCTTCGAAACATTGCCCGTCGTGATATTGGTCCAGGCGGGTGAAGATTTTCAGGAAAGCATCCTGCATGGCTTCTTCCGCCTCTGGCGCGTTCCCCACAATACGCAGGCAGGCAACGTATAGTCGCTGTGCGAATTGCTTGTACAGGGTGAGTTGCGCAGTCCGGTTTCCTTTCCGGCACCCCTCGATCAGATGTGCATTTGTTTCTTCCATTTTCATATATATAAACGAGAGGGGTGGAACAACCGTTGCATCCCAAGAGCGAAAATAAGAAAAAAAGATGATTTTTGGCCATAAAAAAAGAAAGGCATCATCCCGACGCCTCTCTCCCTGAACTAAATGATAAAAATAAAAGTTATGTGGGAAGGTTATTCCTTCGATTTGTAATCTAATTCGATTGTTCTATAATCGTTTATTGCAAAGGATTTATATTTTATCTTTAACTTGACTGTCTTTCCTTCCGTGCTCGGCAACTTGTCCAGCTTGAACGAAACCAGGCCATTGGCTTCTGCCATATTGGAATCGTTGTATGCGTTATGACGGAACTCCAGTTCATACGGATCGGCACTGTTTGTTTGTACCAGGTTTATGAAATGCTTGATATTGTCGTTGCTCCCTCTGCGGAGGATAAAGTCGAACGTAATGTATCCGTCTTCTATCCACGCTCCGCCACGAGCCCAAGGGCTTGCACCGTTCAATGCGAGCATGTCAGTTCCGTAATAAGAGTCGTTCTCAGCACCTAAATCGGGGGCAATTTCTTTTGTCAGAAGTGTATCCATGCGTATCACTTCGACAGCTTTGTCATAATCCGGAACAATCTTGTCTTCTTCTTTGATAATAACGTATGCACGTGTTTCCTTCAAGTTTTGCGGCACATACGAGTTTGTCGGGAACAATGTTGTGCTGTCGTCCAGCTGCATGTAGTAGGAGTTATCTGTCAGTGGCTTAATCGTTACGATCGCCGCTGTTTTGTCTCTCCAGAACTCACTGTAGCTGTCATCATCGTCCAGACAGGAATAAAATGTAGTTGAACCTAACAGGATTCCAAACAGAAGCATAAATGTCTTCAACGTCTTCATAGCATGTATCATCTAATTATTAATTTTTTGTTTCTATAAGGGAAGATGCCGGATGATCGTGATATGCTGCAAAGACGGTTTATAAAAGATGTTAATGCTTCAGTGATTGATAGATAAGTGTTGCCGTACGCCGGGATGCACCAGGCTTACCGAGTAGCCGGATGATCTCGTCGTAACCTTCGAGCATGTTGTCGCGATAAGCTTTGTTATTCAGAATACGTCCCAACTCATCATTTATCTGCCGGCTCGAGAAACGGGCTCCGAAAAGCTCCTGTACCACCTCGCGGCCTGCAATCAGGTTGACCAGCGAGATATATTTCGTATGGAAGAAGTGGCGGAAAATAAAACTTGCCAGCCTGCCGGCGGGAACATAATAGCAGACGGCTTGCGGAACACGGAAAAGGGAGGTCTCGAGCGTTGCCGTGCCGGAGGTGACCAGCGCCGCGTCGCTATGCTGCAAAAGAGGATAGGTCTTGCCGAAGACGATGCGGACATCGGCCTCGCCTATGTATTGCCTGTAGAATTCGGGCTCCAGACCGGGAGCGCCGGCTATTACCGGCTGGTGCGTGGGGTAGGCGGCTGCCACTTCGAGCATGGTCGGGAGGTTGTCCTTGATCTCCTGCCGGCGGCTACCGGCCAGCAGTGCCAGAATGGGGCGTCCGTCGAGCTGTTCGTCCTGCCGGAAGGTGTCGGGCTGCATGGCCTGTTCTTCCTTATAATAGGTCACCGAGTCGACGGACGGGTTACCGACGTAATCCACCGGATAGTCGAGCTTACGGAAGAAGTCCACTTCAAAGGGCAGGATGCAGAACATCCGGTCTACGTAGCGGCGGAAATCCTTGATGCGGTATTGTTTCCAGGCCCATATTTTGGGTGAGATATAATAATAGACGGGAAGTCCCAATTGCGTTTTGACATACTTCGCAATCTTCAGGTTAAAGCCCGGATAGTCTATCAGGATCACTACATCCGGTTTGTAACTTCGGATCTCTTCCTGGCAGGCTTTCATATTGCGGAGGATCGTGCGCAGATTGAGCAGAACGGGGATAAAGCCCATAAAAGCCATCTCCCTGTAATGTTTCACCAGTGTGCCTCCTACCGCTTGCATCAGGTCGCCCCCCAGGAAACGGAAATCAGCTTCCGCATCCTGCTCTTTCAATGCCGCCATCAGATTCGACGCATGCAAATCCCCGGAAGCCTCTCCCGCTATCAAAAAGTACCTCATCCGTAAGTCTTAATTTTCAGTTCTCGATTTCCCATTGATTTTTTAGCTTGTCTAAAAAATCATAGTCCGTCACGTCGATCTTACAAGGGACAAGCGATGCGTATCCGTTGTCCAATGCTAACGTGTCGTTGTCCGAATGGATCGGCTTGGCATTCTCGAACGATCCGGTGAGCCAGAATACAGGATATCCCGATGCATTTTCCGAACGTTTGAATTCGTTCACCCAACGGCCGTCGGCTTGCCGGCAGACTTTCATCCCTTTTACGTTCGGGGTGTTTGGGACGTTCAGGTTCAGGTAGGTGCCGTGCGGCAGGCCTTCCTTTATGACCCGGCGTGCCAACATACGTCCCAAACGGCAACATTCCGTAAAGTCGGCATCCGGATGATGGTCCAGAAGCGACACGCCCATGGAGGGGACATCGAACACGCATCCTTCGGCCGCTGCGCCCATCGTACCGGAATACTGCACACAGATGGCATGGTTGCCGCCATGATTGATACCGGATGCAAGAAGGTCGGGCTTCCGGTCCAGCACTTCGTTGATCGCCAGTTTTACGCAGTCCACCGGAGTCCCCGTGCAGCTGTAAACCGTCAGCCCTTTTTCCTTCTTGACCAATGTATACTTGATGGGAATGAGCGAAGTGATTGCACTTGCCATTCCCGAGCGGGGGCCGTCCGGCGCAAACACCACAATGTCCCCTAAATCCCGGAGACATTCAGTCAACTCTTTTATCCCTTTAGCTTCAACACCATCATCATTTGTTATCAGAATAAGCGGTCTATCGTTCATCATATCTTTTTTAATTGCATACAAATATACTCGCTAAAAAGCAATTTGCAAAGGTATTTTAAATTGTATATTTGCAATATGGTAAATTTAATGACAATGAAATAATGAAGAGATTTATACTATCAGCTTTATGCCTCGCTGTTACCTTTTGTGTTTTTGCTTCCGTTCCTCCTTACACCAATGCGGATACATGGGTCGCTTACGAGGCCTTCAATGCCTGTTTCCTTGATCCCGGAAAAAATATCTACAAGGAGTTCTCCACAGACGAAGCCGCAGTCGAACGCCTGAAGGGAGCTGCCGCTATCTGGACGCAACCCATGTATGTGGATATGGCAATGAATGCATATAAACGGGCTAAAAAAGAAGGGAACAAAGAGTTGGAAGCGAAATATCAGAAACTTTCGAGAGACCTGATCGCCGGGAATAAGGCGCATTACGTGAACTTCAATTTCGATGACCAGAATATTCCGAAGGGATGGTTTATCTATGACGACATCATGTGGTGGACCATCACGTTGGCACGCGCCTACGAAACATTGGGCGATAAGAGCTACCTGGAAGATTCGGAAAGGAGCTTTGCCCGCGTATGGTACGGCTCTCCCAAAGAATTAGGCGGCATTGGCGACCACGGTTCGTACGACCCTAAGACGGGTGGTATGTTCTGGGATTGGGATCAGAAGAATCCGGGTGACAATACGGGGCATTACCAAAGTGCCTGCATCAACTTCCCGACTGTTGTGGCAGCCATGACGCTCTATAATAACGTTCCCGAAGGCCGGAAGGAGATCACCGGCTCTCCCCGCCCTGAGTACCAGACGAAAGAGCAATATCTGGAAAAGGCGAAGGCCGTTTACAAGTGGGGTGTCGACAACCTGTTCGATCCCAAAACGGGTGTTATAGCCGATGGCCGCCACGGGGATGGCGAACCGGCATGGGGACACTGTCTGGTCTATAACCAGGCGACCTTTATCGGAGCATCCGTCCTCTTGTATAAGGCTACCGGTGAGGAGCAATATCTGAAAAACGCCATTCTTGCCGCCGACCATACCGTGAATGTCCTTTCGGCTCCATTGGGTTTGCTCCCTTTCAAGGAAGGAGTGGAACAAGGCATCTATACGACTATTTTCGCTCAGTACATAGCCCCGTTGGTGTATGATTGCGGACAGACGCAATACTTGTCCTTTATCCGTCGCACCATAGACTACGGCTGGATGAACCGCGACGAAAGCCGGAATCTGACAGGTGGCGACTACTCTAAAAAGTGGACACCCGGTGCCAAGATCGAAAGCTATTCGGCTTCGGGCATCCCGGCACTTATGCTACTTTTCCCGACAGACGGGAGATAGGTTGACAGATGGGGGTGTGGCTTTAAAAAATAATGAGCCAATGAGGGAATGTGCCAATATGCCAATGATAAGAGGAGCTGAACCTCTTTTATGAGGTATCATCTCCTGCCGCAGGCTCTCTTTTGCCGTTGATTTCAATCAACGGATTGATAAGTTCCCGG
>URZO01000115.1 GCA_900552465.1 uncultured Parabacteroides sp.
CAATGGACTTAATTAAAGTTGCGGAACAAGCTTTTGCACGAGAAAACGCTACAGAACTTCCCGTATTTTCAACTGGTGATACCATCAGCGTACATTACAAAATCGTTGAGGGAAGTAAAGAACGTGTTCAGATTTTCAAAGGTGTAGTTATCCAAATCAAGGGTACGGGCACCACGAAAACTTTTACGGTTAGAAAAATGTCTGGTAACGTAGGAGTAGAGCGTATTATTCCTTTCAATTCTCCTTTCATTCAATCAATCGAGGTGAACAAGAGAGGTGTCGTTCGTAGATCCAGAATTTACTATTTCCGTGATCTTACCGGAAAGAAAGCAAAAATTAAAGAGAAGAAGTATTAATTTGCGCTTTAGCCATATAAAAAAGCCTCGTTTTGAACGAGGCTTTTTTATTTTCCTCCAACCGGAAAATAATCAACTTCAATTTTGTTTCCTCTTCATCATATCGTAACTTTAAATCACAAAATTCGTACGGTAAAAACGAACATATTATGACAATCCACTTACAATTTAAATAAAAAAGATATTTTTCCGACGAGAAAATCCTAACTTTGTAAAAAGGTAATTAAAATGACCACTTATGGAAAACAACGAGATAGTAAAACTAGCTAGAGCCAAAGCCGAGAAATGGCTGGATAAGGCTTATGACGAGAAAACACGGGCTGAGGTAAAACGGATGCTGGATAACACAGACACGGGAGATTTGGTGGAATCTTTTTATAATGATCTGGAATTCGGAACCGGAGGTTTACGCGGCATCATGGGGGCCGGAACGAACCGGATGAACATATACACCGTGGGAGCAGCCACCCAAGGATTTTCAAATTATATCAACCGCATGTTCCCGAACGAGAAAAAAGCCGTGTGCATCGGACATGATTGCCGACACAATTCCCGATACTTCGCGGAAACGGCTGCCAATATTTTCTCGGCAAACGGAATCCACGTGTATCTGTTTGAAGACCTACGCCCTACCCCGGAAATGTCGTACGCCATCCGGGAACTGGGATGTAAAGGGGGTGTTATCCTGACCGCGTCGCATAACCCGAAAGAATACAACGGCTACAAGGCTTATTGGGATGACGGCGCACAGATGATCGCCCCGCACGATAAGAACACAATCGCCGAAGTAAACAAAATCCGCAATGCCAGCGAAATCAAATTCAAAGGCAATAAGGAACTGATCGAAATCATCGGTAAGGAAATCGACGAACAATATATCAACGACCTGACAAAGATCTCATTGTCACCGGAAGCGATCGCACGCCACCACGATATGAAGATCGTGTACACTCCGATTCACGGAACAGGTGTCACTGTTGTTCCGCCGACATTGAAAGCATTTGGTTTCACCAACATCATCCATGTTCCCGAACAGGATGAGGTAAGCGGCGACTTCCCTACCGTTGTTTCTCCGAATCCCGAAGAACCGGCAGCATTGGCTATGGCCGTTGAAAAAGCAAAGGAAACAGACGCCGAACTGGTTATGGCTTCCGACCCGGACGCAGACCGCGTAGGTGCAGCTGTTAAGAACAACGAAGGCGAATGGGTATTGCTGAACGGCAACCAGACAGCCCTGATGTTTGTCTATTACCTGATCACCCGCTGGAAAGAACTGGGCAAGATCAACGGTAAGGAATATATCGTAAAGACAATCGTTACAACCGAACTGATCCGCACGATTGCAGAAAAGAACGGCGTTGAAGTATACGACGTCTATACCGGTTTCAAATGGATTGCCGACGTGATGAAAAAGAACGAAGGCAAGAAGAACTATATCGGTGGCGGCGAAGAAAGCTACGGTTTCCTGTGCGAAGATTTCGTACGCGACAAAGATGCCGTTTCTGCTTGTGCTATCCTGGCTGAAATCGCTGCTTGGGCCAAAGATCAGGGTATCACGATGTATCAGTTATTGCAGAACATCTACGTTCAGTATGGTTTCTCCAAAGAAAAAGGTATTTCCGTTGTAAAGAAAGGCAAGAGCGGTGCAGAAGAGATCGAAGCGATGATGAAACACTTCCGCGAAAACCCGTTGCAGGAAATCGCAGGTTCCAAAGTGACATTATTCTACGACTACTCTTCCCTGAAAGGAAAAGACTACATCGAAAATGAAACGTTAAGCCTGGATATGCCGACAACATCCAACGTTCTGCAGTATTTCACCGAAGACGGCACCAAAGTATCCATCCGTCCTTCCGGTACAGAACCCAAGATCAAGTTCTACTGTGAAGTTCATTCCAAAGTGAAAAGCATCGACGAACTACCCGCAGCAGAAAAGGCCGCAGCAGAAAAGATCGAAGCAATCAAGGCTTCACTGGGAATCTGATCCCGCAATTCGGAAACATATACATATAATTATAAAAGGAGAGGCCGTCACAGTCTCTCCTTTTTTCTTTCCCGACTTCCGGCTTACCCACTAAAAAACGTCTCTTTTTAGAAAACCACATACAGATTATCATAATATGATAATCATTTTATGACGATAACGATATTTTCTTTATATTACTTTTGATAAAGGGATCTATCAGGTTTATGATCAATTTTTCTTGCCTTAGTTGCGCTACAAAGAAGGGGGTTATTGTAAAAAAACATCCAAACTTCTTATTGCAAATCTTTCGCCCCAAAGCAAAGAGGCAGTAACGATTCGGCACTCTCCGCAATTATCACTTCCTTTGTTCCACATAACAGCACCTTCATCGGTTTGCCGTAGCGTTGTTCCGTTTCCAACAAAACCTGACGGCAGGCGCCACATGGCGAAATGCTCTCGACTTGACGGCCATTTGTGGCGGCAGCGATGGCAAGCGCAACAACCGGGACATCCGGATACCGATGGCCGGCATGAAACAATGTCACCCGTTCTGCACACAAACCGGACGGATAAGCGGCATTTTCCTGATTGCTTCCGGTTACAATCGTACCGTTCGCCAACAGAGCAGCCGCTCCGACATGAAACTTCGAATAAGGGGCATACGACCCTTCCGTCGCTTTTACGGCTGCTTCCATCAACGGCAATTCTTCATCCGGCAACTCAGCAAGCGGATATATTCTGATTCTTGTTTCCAGTTTGATCTCTTTCATAGGATTGTTATTATAAGTAAACAAATATAAGAAATGTATTTCAGAATAATTATCTTTGTCTCTGAAATAATTACAATAACAAATCAGTCATGCGATTAACACTACGATTCCTTTCTCTGCTTGTGATATTTTCCATTACAGGGACAGTTCTGGCAGCAAGCCAGCGGAAAGTGCCGTCATACGAAAAGTATATCAAACAATATAGCAACCTGGCCATCCAGCATCAAAAGAAATACCGCATACCGGCGAGCATCACGCTTGCGCAGGGTTTGCTGGAATCCGGTGCCGGGCAAAGCGAACTGGCGCGCAAGTCGAACAACCATTTCGGCATCAAATGCCACTCCGACTGGCGGGGCGGACGCGTCTATCATGATGACGACCTGCGGGGAGAATGTTTCCGTAAATATAAGAATCCTGAACAATCGTATGAAGACCATGCCCGTTTCCTCGTCGATCGTCCGCGCTATGCTCCCCTGTTCAAACTAAAGGTTACGGACTACAAAGGTTGGGCACGGGGCTTGCAGAAATGCGGGTATGCAACCGACCGGGCTTATGCCAACCGGTTGATCAAACTGATCGAGGACTACGAACTCTATCGTTACGACACCGCCAAGGGGGGCGCATCAAAACCCGCCAAGCAGCCTGCCCGCATCGCCAAATACACGGTTTACCGGACAAACGGATTGCTGTATGTTTACTCCAACGGACGGGATAGCTTCGACGATATTGCCGCCAGCCTCGGTTTCCGGGTGAAAGACCTGAAGAAGTATAACGAGGTGCCGGAAGACTTCCCGTTACAGAAAGGCGACATCGTCTATCTGGAAAAGAAAAAGAAGAAAGCCGACAAGCCGAATTACGACCATGTCGTACAAGTGGGCGAATCCATGCATAGCATTGCACAGAAGTACGGAATACAGATCAAGAGCTTATATAAAATGAATAAAAAGCACTATGATTATATTCCCGAAGAAGGAGATGTGCTAAAACTTAGATAAGTAAGACAAAAAATAGTATCTTTGCAGGCAAATTTCAGAAAAAAATGAGTGACCAACGTTACAACCTACGCGGGGTATCCGCTTCGAAAGAAGATGTTCACAATGCAATAAAGAACATCGACAAGGGAATATTTCCCAAAGCATTCTGTAAGATCATCCCCGATATCCTGGGCGGTGATCCCGAATATTGCAACATCATGCATGCCGACGGAGCCGGAACCAAATCATCCCTGGCCTATATGTACTGGAAAGAGACCGGGGACTTGTCCGTCTGGAAAGGCATCGCACAAGACGCATTGATCATGAACATCGACGACCTGCTGTGCGTAGGTGCAGTCGACAATATATTAGTTTCCTCGACAATCGGCCGCAACAAACTGCTGATCCCCGGAGAAGTGATCTCCGCGATCATCAACGGCACGGACGAACTGCTGGCCGAACTCCGTGAAATGGGAGTCGGTTGCTATGCGACAGGCGGAGAGACAGCCGACGTGGGCGACCTGGTTCGCACCATCATCGTCGACAGCACGGTTACCTGCCGCATGAAACGCGCCGACGTGATCGACAACAAGAACATCAAAGGCGGTGACGTGATCGTGGGTATGGCTTCCTTCGGACAGGCCACTTACGAAAAAGAATATAACGGTGGAACAGGCAGTAACGGTTTGACCTCTGCCCGCCACGACGTTTTTGCCAAGTATCTGGCTAAAAAATATCCGGAAAGCTATGACGCTGCCGTGCCGGATGAATTGGTTTACTCCGGCGGCTTGAAACTGACAGACCAGATCGAAGAATTAGGTATCGACGCCGGCAAGTTAGTGCTTTCCCCTACCCGCACATACGCTCCGGTAATTAAGGTGCTGCTGGACAAACTGCGCCCGCATATCGACGGGATGGTACACTGCTCCGGCGGTGCACAGACCAAAGTCATGCATTTTGTTGAAAACAAACGGATCGTTAAAAACAACCTCTTCCCCGTTCCTCCCCTTTTCCGGATTATCCAGGAACAGAGCGGTACGGACTGGAGCGAGATGTACAAGGTATTCAATATGGGACACCGTATGGAAATCTACATCGCGCCTGAATATGCGGAAGAAGTGATCAGCATCTCGAAAAGTTTCGGCATAGATGCACAGATTGTCGGCTTCGTCGAGGAAGCGGAAAAGAACGAATTAATCATCGAAAGCGAGAATGGTCGCTTTACCTATTAATTATAAATGGCCGAAAGCAATTTATTAGAGAAGTTAGACGGATTGGTGAGCCGTTTTGAGGAAGTCGGTACGTTAATTACCGACCCGGCAGTTATTGCCGACATGAAACGGTTCGTCAAATTAAATAAAGAATATCGCGATCTGGAAAAGATCGTTGCCGCTCGTGAGGAGTATGTCAAGACATTGAACGGTATCAAAGAGGCCCGCGAACTGCTGGACAGCGAGCAGGACCCGGAGATGCGCGAAATGGCCCGCGAAGAGCTGGACGCATGCAATAACCGCATCCCGGTATTGGAAGAAGAAATCAAACTGCTTCTGGTTCCGACCGATCCGCAGGATGACAAGAATGCAATTGTCGAGATACGCGGAGGAACGGGAGGAGACGAAGCGGCGCTTTTTGCTGGCGACCTGTACCGCATGTACGTGAAGTATTGCGAGATGAAAGGCTGGAAAGTCGCCCTGTCCAGCTGTAGCGAAGGCGCAGCGGGAGGTTTCAAGGAAATCATCTTTACCGTCAGCGGGGAAAAGGTGTACGGCACTCTCAAATACGAATCGGGCGTGCACCGTGTACAACGCGTACCGGCCACCGAGACACAAGGCCGCGTTCATACTTCGGCAGCCACCGTTGCCGTGCTTCCCGAAGCAGATGAATTCGACGTGGAAATCAATGAAGGCGAGATCAAATGGGACACATTCCGTTCGGGTGGCGCCGGAGGGCAGAACGTCAACAAGGTAGAATCGGGTGTCCGCCTGCGCTATGTATGGAAGAATCCGAATACCGGCGTGAGCGAAGAAATCCTGATCGAATGTACCGAGACGCGCGACCAGCCGAAGAACAAGGAACGGGCGCTTACCCGTCTGCGTTCGTTCATCTACGACAAGGAACATCAGAAATATCTGGACGATATTGCCAACAAACGGAAAACGATGGTCTCCACCGGCGACCGTTCGGCCAAGATCCGTACCTACAATTATCCGCAAGGACGTATCACCGACCATCGTATCAATTACACGATTTACAATCTTTCAGCCTTTATGGATGGGGATATACAAGGTTGCCTCGATCAGTTGATCGTGGCAGAGAATGCTGAACGACTGAAAGAGTCTGAACTATAACATTATTTTTAGACTAATTTTTTACAAGTAACAACATGAACAAACAGCAATTATTCGAAAACATCAAGAAAAAGCAATCCTTCCTTTGCGTAGGACTGGATACCGATATAAAGAAGATCCCGCAGCACCTGCTGGATGAAGAAGACCCCATTTTCGCATTCAACAAGGCAATCATCGACGCTACGGCCGACTATTGCGTGGCCTACAAGCCGAACCTCGCTTTCTACGAAAGCCTGGGAGTGAAAGGAATGTTGTCTTTTGAAAAGACAGTCGCTTATCTGCGTGAAAACTATCCCGATCAGTTCATCATTGCCGATGCGAAGCGCGGCGACATCGGTAACACATCCGAAATGTATGCCCGTTCGTTCTTCGATCATATCAAGGTAGACGCCGTAACAGTGGCTCCGTATATGGGCGAAGACAGTGTGAAACCTTTCCTGATCTATCCGGAAGCGTGGGTTATCCTGCTGGCATTGACATCCAACAAAGGCTCACAGGATTTCCAGATGACGGAAGATGCCAACGGCGAACGCCTGTTTGAAAAGGTGTTGAAGAAATCGCAGGAATGGGCTACCGACGAACAAATGATGTATGTGGTAGGCGCAACGCAGGGTAAGATGTTCCTCGACATCCGTAAACATGCTCCCAACCACTTCCTGCTGGTACCGGGCGTAGGTGCCCAGGGCGGAAGCCTTGCCGAAGTCGCACAATACGGCATGAACGATCAATGCGGACTGTTGGTCAACTCCTCCCGTGCAATTATCTATGCAGACAAAACAGAGAATTTTGCAACCGTAGCACGCACAGCAGCAGAGGCTGTACAACGCGAAATGGCAGGTTATCTGCATGATAAAGGAATAATTCCTTGCAAAGCATAGGCTATCCCAATAATTTTTACCATTTTTGCAAAATGCCTTGGTACAAACCGGGCAATTGCATTTGAAATATATAATAAAAATAAGTAATGGAGTTTTCAGCCCAACAAATAGCGAGTGTTTTAGGAGGAACCGTTGAAGGCAACCCTGAAGTGAAAGTGAACAACTTCTCTAAAATAGAAGAAGGAAAACCGGGAACATTATCATTCCTGGCCAATCCCAAATACGAACATTTCATCTATAATACTGAAGCAAGCATTGTTTTGGTAAACAATGATTTCACTCCTGCCGAACCGGTAAAAGCGACCTTGGTAAAGGTTGCCAACGCTTATGCTTCGCTTGCCATACTGCTGAATATGGTAGAACAGGCGAAAGCGAAAAAAGCAGGAATAGATGCCACAGCCTTTATAGCTGCTTCGGCAACAGTCGGCGAAGACTGCTATGTCGGAAATTTCGCCTATATCGGCGAAAACGTGAAGATCGGTAAGAATTGCCGGATCTATCCGCATGCTTACATTGGCGACAACGTAACGATCGGAGAAAACTGCACGATCTATCCGCACGCAACTATCTATAACGGATGTGTGATTGGCAACAACTGTATCCTGCACGCCGGAAGCGTAATCGGATCAGACGGTTTCGGCTTTGCTCCCGAAGGCGATAATTACAAAAAGATTCCCCAGCTGGGCAATGTCGTTCTGGAAGACGATGTTGAGATCGGAGCCAATACGACGATCGATCGTGCTGTTATGGATTCGACTATCATCCGCAGGGGCGTAAAACTGGATAACCTGGTACAGATCGCCCATAACGTGGAAGTCGGCGAAAATACGGTTATGGCAGCCCAGGTTGGCATTGCCGGTTCCGTTAAGATCGGCAGCCATTGTATGTTTGGAGGACAAGCCGGACTATCCGGTCATATTCATGTAGCCGACCATGTCGTATTCGGTGCACAATGCGGTGTCATCAGCGACGTAAAAGAGCCGGCTACTCTGTTGGGAGCTCCGGCTATCAACGCAAAAGCATTTATGCGCTCAAGCGCCATCTTCAACCGTTTGCCGGATATGTACCGCCAAATGGGGCAGATGCAACGTGAAATAGAGCAATTAAAAAAAGAACTTAATAAATAAATCAGATATACGTATGCAGAAACAGAAGACGCTTGCCACGAGTTTCTCTATGCAAGGAAAAGGGTTGCATACGGGGTTGGACATTCAAATCACATTCCACCCTGCACCCGAAAATCATGGATATAAGATAAAACGTGTTGACCTGGAAGGAGAACCTGTAATCGATGCCGTAGCCGAAAATGTAGCCGGAACCCAGAGAGGGACCGTGCTTTCCAAAAACGGCATTCAGGTAAGTACTATTGAACATGCAATGGCAGCCTTATATGCCTACGAAATAGACAACTGCCTGATAGAAGTGAATGCCCCCGAATTTCCGATCCTGGACGGCAGCTCCCGCTTCTTTAGCGAAGAGATACAAAAAGCCGGTGTCGTAGAACAGAACGCACCGAAAGATTATTATATAGTAAAGCATAAAATCGAAGTGAAGGATGAAGAGACCGGTTCTTCGCTCATTATCCTTCCGGATGATAAGTTCAGTGTCAATGTACTGATTTCTTTCGATTCGCCCGTGCTCTCCAACCAATTCGCCACCCTGAACGATTTAAGCGAATTCCCGACAGAACTGGCCGCTTCCCGTACATTCGTATTTGTCCGCGAAGTGGAAATGTTGCTGCAGAACAACCTGATCAAAGGCGGAGACCTCGACAATGCGATCGTGATCTACGACCAGAAAGTGTCCCAGGAAGTACTCGATAACCTGGCGGACAAGCTGAACATCCCGCACAAGGATGTGAAAGACCTGGGCTACATCAATAACAAACCGTTAGTGTTCGACAACGAACCGGCACGCCATAAACTGATCGACGTGATCGGCGACCTGGCATTGATCGGTAAACCGATCCGGGGCCGGGTGATTGCAACCCGCCCGGGACATAAGGTCAACAACCAGCTGGCACGCATGATCCGCAAGGACATCAAGCTGAACGAAGTTCAGGCTCCGATATACGATCCGAACAACGCGCCGGTGATGGACATCAACCGTATCCGCGAGTTGCTCCCGCACCGTTACCCGTTCCTGCTGGTCGACAAGATCATCGAGATAGGCGGCAACTATATCGTAGGTGTAAAAAACATCACAAGCAACGAACCGTTCTTTACAGGCCATTTCCCGCAGGAACCGGTTATGCCGGGCGTATTGCAGGTGGAAGCGATGGCACAGACCGGTGGGCTGCTCGTTTTGAATTCGGTTGACGAACCGGAACGCTACTCTACTTATTTCATGAAGATCGACGGCGTCAAATTCCGTCAGAAGGTTGTTCCGGGTGACACGCTGATCCTGCGTCTGGAACTGCTGGCTCCGATACGCCGGGGTATTTCAACCATGAAAGGTTATGTCTTCGTAGGCGATAAGTTAGTGAGCGAAGCCGAATTTATGGCACAGATTGTCAAAAACAAATAATTATATAAGGTAATGAGTATATCCCCCTTAGCAGTCGTTCATCCCGAAGCAAAGATCGGTCAGAACACAACGATTGACCCGTTTGCCGTAATCGAGAAAGATGTCGTAATCGGTGAAAACTGCCGTATTCATTCGCATGTAACGATTCTGGACGGCGCACGAATCGGTAATAATTGTAATGTATTTCCGGGAGCCGTGATCGCCGGTATTCCCCAGGACTTGAAGTTCAAAGGAGAAAAGACAATCGCCGAGATCGGCGACAACACAACGCTCCGCGAATGTGTGACAATAAATCGCGGAACAGCCTCCAAAGGGAAAACGGTTGTAGGCCGCAACTGCCTGATCATGGCTTATTCCCATATTGCCCACGACTGCGTGCTGAAAGATAATATCATTATCGGTAACGCTTCGCAGATTGCCGGGGAAGTAGAGATTGACGACTATGCAATCGTGAGCGGAGGCAGCCTGGTCCACCAGTTTTCCCGCATCTCCAAACATGTAATGGTGCAGGGCGGTTCGCGCATCGGCAAGGATATTCCTCCTTACACGCTGATCGGACGCGACCCGATCGTCTACTGTGGTATCAACATCGTAGGCTTGCGCCGTCGCGGTTTCACCAATCAGCAGGTATTCCTGATCCAGGATATCTACCGGACGCTTTACACGCGCGGCCTCAACAATACGGAAGCATTGAAAGCAATCGAAACAGAATACGAACCCAGCGAAGAACGTGATTTGATCCTCAACTTCATCAAATCATCTCAGCGCGGTATTGTCAGAGGTTCGATTGACGAGTAAATAAGGTGATAATATGGCAATGTGCCAATTAAATTCATACTCTCATTGGCATATTGGCACATTATTTTATTGGCACATTATTTTTATTTTACTACTTTTGAACCAACAAAAAACTAATAACGATTATGGTATTTAGATTTCTAATTCTATCAGATGAAGTTGACGACTTCAAACGCGAGATAAAGATCGACTCGGAAGCTACATTCCTGGATTTGTACAATGCCATTATGGACTCTGTTGGGTACACAAAAGATCAGATGTGTTCTTTCTTCATCTGCGATGACGACTGGAGCAAGAATACGGAAATCACCCTGGTTGAGATGGATACCACTTCTGAAGTGGACAATTATATAATGGAAGATACGCGTCTGGAAGAACTTCTGGAAGACGAACACCAGAAGTTGCTTTTCGTCTTCGATTATATGACCGAACGCGCTTTCTTCATGGAACTCCGCGAGATCATCCCCGGAAAGGATCTGGACAAGCCCGTATGCAGCAAGTCTATAGGTGAACCGCCTGTGCAAATCATGTCGTTCGACGATATGGACCCGAAAGCCGGCAGCACCGAAATCGGCGAAGATTTCTATGGCGATTCCGAATACGATATTGACGAACTCGACAAAGAAGGTTTCGACGGACTCGGCGACGGACCGATGGACAATCCGTACGACGACGAGCGTTTCTGATTAATGAACTCCCTTGTCATCCTATTGGGGCCGACAGGAGTCGGCAAGACGGAACTGAGCCTGCGCATAGCAGAGCATTTCGGTTCACCGATCATTTCTTCCGACTCCCGTCAGCTCTACAAAGACCTTCCGATAGGCACGGCCGCCCCTACGGCTGAACAGATGGCACGTGTCCGGCACTATATGGTCGGCACCCTGTCACTCACCGATTATTACAGCGCAAGCAATTTTGAAGAAGATGTGATGGCCCTGCTCCGGGAACTTCACCGTACACACCCGACCGTTGTCATGACAGGCGGCAGTATGATGTATATCGATGCCGTCACAAAAGGGATTGACGACATCCCTACCGTCACACCCGAAATACGGGCTGCCATTTATAAAGAATTTGAAGAAAAGGGCCTTGCCCCCATCCTTGCCGAGCTGAAGGAAGCCGACCCCATACACTATGAAGAAGTAGACCGCAGTAACTACAAACGCGTAATCCATGCCGTCGAAATCTGCCGCATGACCGGCAAACCTTATTCATCTTTCCGCACCAATACCCGCAAAGAGCGTCCGTTCCGTATCATACAGATCGGGCTGACCCGAGAGCGTGAAGAACTGTACGACCGCATCAACCGCCGCGTAGACCAGATGATGGCTGACGGCATGCTGGAAGAAGCACGCCGCGTCTATCCTTTCCGCGAACTGAACTCCCTCAACACGGTCGGCTACAAAGAACTGTTTAAATATCTGGATGGTGAATGGACATTGGATTTTGCCATCGAAAAGATCAAACGCAACTCCCGCGTTTACGCCCGCAAACAGATGACCTGGTTCAAGCGGGACACTGACATCCGCTGGTTCCACCCGGATGAGGAAGAGGCGATACTCGCCTACGCTGATCAACAGGTCTCCGTATAGTCCGCATTTCCCTTCTATAACTAATTTTCTATATGCAAAATTAAGGAAAGTGCCGACACGCCGACACTAAATTCCATAACATACTAAATCCTATCCCATTACGCCTCTTCCCAAATAAAGTTTGCCGCCATTTTGCCGACACTGATCCGCCATTTTGCCGACACAAACCAGCTTTTCCTCAATAAAACAGGGCTATTCCGGTATGTACAAAAATGATGATTTATGGATGTGTTTATATCGACCGATGGTAACTCCTTCCCCTCTT
>URZO01000116.1 GCA_900552465.1 uncultured Parabacteroides sp.
GTGCCGTGATCGCTGCCGAACCGCAGGATTTCCAATATAAAGGAGGTGATACGATTGTCGAGATTGGCGATGACAATGTGATTCGTGAGAACGTAGTGATCAACCGTGCCACGACTGCCGAAGGCAAGACGGTTATCGGCAACGGTAACTTTCTGCATGAAGGTGTTCATGTCTCCCACGACACACATATCGGAAACCATAGCGTGTTCGGTTATGGCAGCAAGATTTCCGGTAACTGCATGATCGAAGATTATGTTATTTTCGGCGGGAATGTCCTGGTCAGCCAGGGATGCCGCGTCGGGAAATGGTCGATGACGCAGACCGGTTGCCGCTTCCGCAAGGATGTACCTCCTTATATAGTGGCCGCACAAGAGCCGACAACCTATTACGGCGTTAACTCCGTAATCCTGTTACACGAAGGCATAAGCGATAAGGTGATCAAACATATCAGCCATGCCTACCGTATCATTTATCAGGGCAATACGAGTATCTTCGATGCTTTGCTGATGATCAAGGATCAGGTGCCGATGAGCGATGAGATCCAGCATATCATTGATTTTATAGGTGAGTCTAAGCTGGGTATCATCAAGTAAAAAACAATTGTTTTCAGATAAAAAGGAGTTGTTCTTGTGAGAGGACGACTCCTTTTTTATATATTTGTGCTGTTTTAATATTCTCAATGTCTAATCAAATAGAATGTATCATGAAAAATTTGTTGAAATCATTTTTAGTTCTTTTGGCCATTACGACCGCAGTTCCCTGTTTTGCCCAGAAAGCAAATAATACGTTGACGGAAAAAGAAAAGAAGCAAGGTTGGACCTTATTGTTTAACGGGAAAGATTTTACCGGTTGGAGACAATGTAACAACACCGGAATGCCCTCTAACTGGGTGATCGAAGACGAAGCAATGAAAGTCTTTACCGCTCCTGGAAAGAAACCTGGACATGGCAACAATGGCGATATCTTGTATAAAGAGAAAAAGTATAAGAATTTTGAACTTTCTGTAGACTGGAAAGCAAGCCCGAAGGGTAATTCCGGTATATTCTATTATGTACGCGAAGTTCCGGGACAGCCGATCTACTATGCAGCTCCCGAAGTACAAGTCTTGGATAATGTGGATGCAGACGATAACAAGTTGGCAAACCATTTGGCTGGCTCACTCTATGACATACTGCCTGCAGATCCTAAGACAGTAAAACCTACCGGCGAATGGAATACGATCGTGATCCGTGTGAAAGACGGTAAAGTGACTCACACTCAGAACGGAAAGAAAGTCGTAGAGTACACTTTGTGGACAAAAGAATGGGACGATATGGTTGCCAATAGCAAATTCAAAGATTTCAAAGGCTTCCAGGAAGGTATTGCACATGAAGGCTATATCGGCTTGCAAGACCACGGTTATCCTATTTGGTTCCGTAACATCAAGATTCGCGAACTGAAGTAAATAAGAAATGTTATTCCGGCCTCAGCCGGAATGGTCAAGAGGGTGTTTTAACACCCTCTTTTTTTGTGTCAGAGCATGAAGTCTGATTCCTGAAAGCGGGTGACCTCCGTATCCCAACGTTCTTCTACAAACTTGCAATGATCCGGATGAGCCGTATAGGCGTCGAATGTGGCTTGGTCGGGAAAGCGCATCAGAAAACCATACTGATAATCATTTTTCGGACTGCATTGGCGGAGTGCCTGGAAGTCCTGTACTCCCGGGACTGCGGTCAGGATGCGGGTTCCGTCAGCGATGAACTGTTCCGCTTCGGCGGAACCGATCGGATGTTTGAGGTCGAAGATGACCGTATGCATGATTTCTCCTTTTTTCAGTCCGGAAGGAGAGGTGGCACAGGAGGCAAGGCCTGCGCTTGTCAATGCCGTAACACCGGCAGCCTGGAGGAAGTGTCTTCTTTTCATGTGCATTATTTCTTAAAGGATTGAGACAAAAAAGGGCTGTCCTCATTGGGCAGCCCTTTCGGTATATTTATGTAGCTATTAAAGAGCACCTACTTCTTTCAGCGCTTCGTTTGTTTTGTGAACAGCTGCTGCGCTCTTAGCGAAGAGTTCTTTTTCTTCAGCTGTCAATTCCAGTTCAACGATCTTTTCGATACCGTTCTTACCCAGGATAACAGGAACACCGATGCAAAGATCAGATTCTCCGTATTCGCCTTCCAGATAAACAGAGCAAGGAACCATCTTCTTCTGGTTGTGGATGATAGATTCAACAACGAATGCTCCTGCTGCGCCCGGTGCATACCATGCAGAAGTGCCTAACAGTTTAGTCAGTGTAGCACCGCCAACCATAGTAGAAGCAACCACTTCCTGCAGTTTTTCAGCGCTCAACAGTTTGCTTACAGGGATACCTTTGTAAGTAGCCAGACGAGCTAACGGAATCATAGTTGTGTCACCGTGGCCACCGATTACCATGCCTTCAACTTCGTTGGCATTGCAACCTAAAGCCTGAGACAGGAAATATTTGAAACGGGAGCTATCCAGTGCACCGCCCATACCGATGATACGGTTTTTCGGCAGACCCAGAGATTTCAATGACAGGTAAGTCATTGTATCCATCGGGTTAGAGATAACTACGATAATTGCATTCGGAGAATATTTCAGGATGTTCTGAGCTACACTTTTAACGATACCAGCGTTAACACCGATCAACTCTTCACGAGTCATACCCGGTTTACGGGGAATACCTGAAGTGATAACTACAACATCAGAATTTGCAGTTTGAGCATAGTCGTTAGTGCAACCTACAACTGTTGTATCAAAACCCAGCAGCTGAGCTGTCTGCATCATATCCATTGCTTTACCTTCGGAAACACCTTCCTTAACATCAAGCATTACAACTTCGTCTGCCACTTCATTGAAGGCAAGAACATTTGCGCAAGTAGCACCTACATTACCGGCGCCAACAACTGTTACTTTAGACATAATAATAAGTTTTATATGTTTTACTTATAATGATACTTCTATCTTTTTTAGCGTGAGCAAAGTTACAATGTATTGCGGAATAAAGAAATATTTCCGTATATATTTTGTGCCTTCCGATATTAAATATCTATTAAATATCGCTAAAGCTCTGCTGCCCCTATTCTACATACAATACCAACCCTTTCAGGTATTCACCTTCCGGATGGTAGATGTTGACAGGATGGTCGGCCGGCTGTGTCAACTGGTGCAGGATACGGACACTGCGGCCGGATTGGGCGGCTGCGCTGAACACGGCCAGGCGGAAGTTCTCCTTGCTTACCACCTGCGAGCAGGAGAATGTGAACAGGATGCCTCCCGGCTTAATCTTCTCGAAGGCGATGGCGTTCAGTTTGCGATAACCCTGCAAGGCGTTGCGCAAGACGTTTTTATGTTTGGCAAAAGCCGGCGGGTCAAGGATAATCAAGTCGTAGTTGCTTCCCATTCTTTCCAGGTATTTGAAAGCGTCTTCCGCAAACGCTTCATGCCGCGGATCGCCGGGGAAATTCAGTTCCACATTCTTGTTTGTCAGCGAAATGGCTTTGGCCGAACTGTCGACCGAATGCACGACTTTCGCACCGCCGCGCATGGCATAGAACGAGAAGCCGCCGGTATAGCAAAACATATTCAAGACGGAACGGCCTTTGGCATAGCGCTCCAGCAATGAACGGTTTTCGCGCTGATCGACGAAGAACCCGGTTTTCTGGCCCTTCTGCCAGTCGACACAGAATTTCAGTCCGTTTTCCAGTGCGATATCTTCCACTTCGCCTCCGAACAGATAGCCGTCTTCGCTTCCTAAGTTCGCTTTGTAGGGCAGCGTTGCTTCCGATTTGTAGTATATATTCTGTAAAGAATCTCCCAGGACGGTTTTCAGCGCTTCGGCAATCTGGTGACGTGCGTAGTGCATGCCGACAGAGTGTGCCTGCATAACAGCGGTATGGGCATACATATCGACGACCAGTCCCGGCAGGTTGTCTCCCTCGCCGTGTATCAGGCGGAATGTATTGTTGTTCTCCACTCCGGCAAGTTCCAACGCCTGGCGCAGGGTGTATGCGATGCGGATGCGTTCTTCCCAGAATGCGGCGTCGATCGTAACCTGCTTGAATGATAAGATACGTACGGCGATACTGCCTATCTGATAATGTCCGACACCTAAGAAACGTCCGTTCGTCCCGTATACTTCTACCAGGTCGCCTTCTTCCGGTTCGCCTTCGATTGTCTGGATAGCTCCGGAGAATACCCAGGGATGGAAACGTAGCAACGATTCTTCTTTCTTCGGTTTGAGAAATACTTTACACTCCTTCATTTATATCTGTTTCAATTTGTTATATATTTTCAGGCAGGCCCATGCGTCGAGGGCTGCATATTTTTGCTGCGGCTCGGCCAGCACATCGGCTTCCCAGTTGCTCAAACGCTGTCCTTTGGATATTTTTTTGTTGAACAGGATGGCGTATATCTTTTGAAGGCTGGCGTCTTCAATGCCGAACTGGCCTACGTAGTTCTGCAAATCCAGAAAACGGACCGGCTCTATGTTCGTACGTTTCCGCATCGCTCCGAAGTCATCACGCAGGGAAAGACCTATTTTCAGCACTTTCTCGTTTGCCAGAAACTCTTCCAGTATTTTGGGTACGCCGATCCGGTTCAGGCGGAAGAGGAAGCACGCCTCGTCTGTCGAGATCTGCATGAGCGATATTTTGTAGCGCTGTCCTTTCTTAAAGCTGGGACGCGTCTCGGTGTCGAATCCGACAGCCGGAAATTCAGACAGGTAGCTGACGGCCTTTTCTGCATCTCTTAACGTGTCGATTACGATGATTCTTCCGGTAAATTCCTCTAAGGGAAGTTGGGATATGGCCTCTTTTGTTATTGAATGTGTATATTGTTGTGTCATTCTTCTTCTACGTTGGTTTCTAAAGGCTCTTCTTCGCTGTATCGCACGGCATGGAGAGCTTTTAATGCATTTAATAATTGTTGTCCCCAGAACTCGCGGAAGTTATTGCGGCACAAAACAATTGCTTCGAGCATAACCTCTTCGTTTCCTTGGCGGAACAGGGAGATGAAGTTACCCGTGTCTTGGTAAACATCAGCCAGGTTTTCCGAGATAAAAGCGGCGATTGGCGTGTCGCTGTACTGCATGTCCGGGTGGAAAGTTTCCAAATAAGAATCCTTTTCTCCCAATAGCCCGGCAATCCGGTTGCGGACAGATTCGTACATGTCTTCCGTGACAGTCAGCTCCGGCTCTGCATCTTCGTTCTCTTCGACTTCGGGCAGCAAAGTCGCTTTCAGATACAGCAGCGGCAATAGCTTGACTGCTTTGTCCAAAAAGTCAAAAAGACCGTTTTCACCGGCTTTCTCGACAAATGTGCAAAACTCCAATGCAACTGTTACGAATTCCAGCGTGTTGCGTTCGTATATCGGGTTGTTTTCTTTTTCCATGCTGATTATCTTAATAGATACCTTGCGTTTATAACCTGCAAAAGTAACAAATATATTTCGATAATCGGAATTATAAAGTCCTGATTTCTGAAAGAAGGCGTTTAAATTAGCGGATTCCTTTAGAATAGGGAATAGGTCAATGTAAGCTGGAATGAACCGGTCCAGCCTAATTGGTTGTAATTGTCCCGATACTCATTTTTATATTTCATATTATAATATTTTAGCCCTCCTTCAACTTGTGCCGATAAACGAAGTTGCGGAGAGAAATAATAATAGGTCTGAAAAGTTGCTAAGGTATTCGAATCTAAATCCTTTGTTAATTCGGAATCACCTTCACGGTTTTTAGTCCCAACCCAAGACAGATATTCCTTGATACCGAAATTAATATTGGTACGGGAAGTCGGATAATATCCCCAACTGTAGGACGCAGATAAATCGGTAACATAGTTATTGTGTTTGCTGCCATCCGAATGTGCGGTATTGTAGGAAACCCATTCGTACTGTCCTCTCAGGTTTATATAGGCCGATTGTTGCCAATATAGGTTGACTGGCCTTTCGTATTCCATGGTGACTTTGGCACCGGCAAAAGGTGTCGATGTCTTGTAGTAGCTGTCGTCGTATTCTTTATTCTTGTAATCTGTCCGGTCATGTGTGTACCCGCCGAGCAGACCGCCCCTGAACACGAGTCCGGCTGAACGCTGGAAGCGGTCGCCATACATCCAGTAATCATACAAAGTCGTAAAATAGGGCGCACCGGAAGTATTTAACAGCTGGTTTGTTACGAAGAAAGAATCGACAGCTGTAATTTCGTCTATCATACGCAGCCGGGCGTCGAAAAAGCGTTTGTTCTTGACTACGGAAATCAGCTTGGATAATTCCAATATTTCTTCGTTGGATAATTGCCGTTTCAGTATTCCTCTTTTGGATAAGTTATTCAGGATGTAAACGGCTTGCCGTGCATCTGTTACCGATTCGATACGCCCTTTTCCAACACCCGGACTTACATACCCGTAGAAATAGTTCGTTTTATTCTTAGAATAAGGCTCATGTACTTTGGAGCCTATTATTTCTTCACGTATGTTTCCGGTTATGTCAAAGAATCGATTGTCGGATTTATAGAACCGGTTTGTTGAAGAATAAGAAAACGACGCATCATATTGGTTCTCCTTGTTTTCTGTCTGTTTACTATTGGAATATTTACCGTTGATGGATAATTGCCCTCTCTGTACACCCCAATAAGGCCGTGTGTTTTTTAAGCGGTTGAAAGTTGTTTGGAAGTCCCCGTTTAAAGATGAATAATCCGTTTTTGAGCCTTTTTGGTCTGAAATCTTTCCGGAAGAATTCAATGTAAAATCCAGCTCATTTCTGACAATATCAGGTGTGATGAAAGAACTTAGGTCGAAATGATCGTATGTCTGTGCATTTCCAGTGAAGCAACAACTGGATGCAAACACAATTGCTGTAATAATCTGATACTTTTTCATGGTAGTAGTATTTAGAAATTTAAGAATACACACTATTACTGACAAATATAGGAAATATATTGGGATGCAGTTCTTATTATTCAATATTTGTACAAGTATTATCCATTATCGATACTTTATTTGGAACGAATGCCGGTTTCTTTTGCAAAAACACCTTGATATCGGAACAATTCACCCTAATGTTTCGTATATTTGACCCCGATCGAGTTGTTGGCTGATAATTATCGGCCGTATGGTTGATAGTTATCAGCCGTGTGGTTGACAATTGTCAGCCATACGGTCGATGGTTATCAACATCGAATTAGTAGCCGGGGAAATTTTGAATACATCCCGGTCGGTTGCGAAGGCATACACAATTAAATATAAAGATCATGGCAATTAAATTTACAATCAATGAAACGCCGAAACCTAACGGACGTAAGGGGCAAAAGTTATTACATGCGCGACAGCAAAGTTACGGCACTTACAAAATGGATTATATCTGTTCCCTGATCGGTGAGCGGTCTGCCGTATCGTCTGCCGAGGTGAAGAGTGTTCTCGATTCGCTGGCTTGGGTGATGGATGTCGCGTTCAGTGCCGGGTATCATCTTGAGCTGGAAGACCTGGGCTATTTTTCTCCGTCGCTTCGTACCCGTTCGCTGAATAACAAGCAGAATACGGTTGAGCTGGACGGCGTTAATTTCCGCTGTTCGGGCGATCTTTTGAAGAAGTTGAAGAAGATAGAACTGACACGGGTGGATAAAAAGAAAGTGCTGCCGGACGCGGAAGAACGGAAAAGCAAGATGCTGGCATTCCTTTCGAGGGAAGGATCGATCAGCCCGCGTATATACGCCGGAATTATCGGATGTTCCCGTTACAGGGCGGAGGCCGATTTGAAACAATGGGTCGAAGAGGGGATTTTGGTAAAGGTGGGATACAGGAATAAAACTTTATATCTGCAATCTTAAATTTTCTGTGTACATTTGCAAGTTGTAAATTTATATGTAATGGCAAAGAAGACGGCTACGAAACAAAATACAAATAACGGCGAGGGTAAATTTAAAAGGGTTAAAAACTTTTTTACCAATGAACGAACCCGTTTTATAACCGGATTGGTTATTTCTATTATTACGATATATGTCGGTCTGGCATTGATCTCATTCTTCTTTACCGGAGGGGCGGATCAGAGCAAGATCGAGAATGTGCCGCTGGCTGACCTGGTCACTAACCGGGGATCGGTGGATAACTGGACGGGTGTGCGCGGGGCTTTTCTGGCAGATCTGTTGATGAACCGCTGGTTTGGGATTTCTTCGTTTCTGATCCTGTTTTTTTTAGGGTCGGTAGGGGCGAAACTGATGAACCTGAACCGGGTATCGCTACTGAAGCGTTTCCTGTTCAGTGCCGCGATGCTGATCTGGGGATCGTTGTTTTTTGCATTTGTTTTTATCAGTGGATATGAAGACACTTTTATTTATTTAGGAGGACAGCATGGCTACTATCTGTCGGAAGTAATGATGAATAATATCGGCATACCGGGTACAGTTTTGCTGCTCGTCGGTATGTTCCTGATTATTGCGATTTTCACCAGCAAGCGTACGATACCGTTCCTGCAAAACGCTTTTTCTTTCGGATGGCTTAAGAACAGTTTGCAGCGGAAGAAGAAAGAGACACCGGAAACGGAGGGCGCCTCTGAAAACGAGACATGGCATGAAGAGCAGCTTGTGAAAGGGCAGGCGACTGCGCCTCGTGAACCGGCGAATGAACCGGCTGCTAAACCGGATGAATACGTCTTCGATACGGAAGCTGAAATCCGGAAGGCGGCAGAAGAAATGGTAGAAGCAGAGGAAGAAGAAAATGACTTTGAATATATAATAGCAAAAGAAGAAGAGGCGGCTCCGAAAACCGCAGAAGGAGAGAAGGACGTCAATTTTGAAGTGGAGATACCCGAAGGGGAAGACGAAATGTGTGATCAGGCGGAGTTAGGCAAATATGACCCGCGGCTGGATTTGTCGCGCTACGTGTTCCCGCCGCTCGATTTGCTGAAATTCTACGACTCCGGCAATGTGGAAGTCAACCGTGAGGAACTCGATGCCAACCAGCAGATGATTAAGCAGACGTTGGAGGATTTCGGCATCCGTATCGCTTCTATCAAGGCCACGGTCGGACCGACGGTGACGCTCTACGAGATCGTGCCGGAAGCCGGGGTGCGTATTTCCAAGATCAAAAACCTTGAGGATGATATCGCGCTGAGCCTTTCCGCTTTGCAGATCCGTATTATCGCTCCGATGCCGGGTAAAGGAACAATCGGTATTGAAGTGCCGAACAACAAGCCCCAGACCGTCTCGATGCAGTCTGTCGTCGCTTCCCGCAAATTCCAGGAGTGTACGTACGACCTGCCTGTGGCGATCGGAAGGACGATTATCAACGAAGTGTTTATGTTCGACCTTTGCAAGACGCCCCACTTACTCGTAGCAGGTGCGACCGGACAGGGTAAATCTGTCGGTCTGAATGCAATTATTACTTCCTTATTATACAGGAAGCATCCGGCCGAACTGAAGTTCGTGATGATCGACCCGAAACGGGTGGAATTCAGTATCTATTCGAAGATCGAACGGCATTACCTGGCCAAGTTGCCGAATGCCGACAAACCGATTGTGACGGAGCCGGAAGACGCGGTGGCAACCTTGAACTCATTAGTGATCGAGATGGAGAACCGCTATGAGTTGCTGGTGAGCGCTTCGGCACGTAACATCAAGGAATATAATGAGAAGTTTATCTCCCGCCGTCTGAATCCGGAAAAGGGACATCGTTTTCTGCCGTACATCGTGGCGATAGTCGACGAGTTTGCCGACCTGATCGCGACTTCCGGGCGCGAAATCGAAATGCCGATTTCCCGTATCGCGGCCAAAGCCCGTGCTGTCGGTATTCACATGATCCTGGCCACACAGCGTCCGGATACGAAGGTGATCACCGGTACGATCAAGAGTAACTTCCCGAGCCGTATCGCCTTTAAGGTGATGTCGCAGGTCGACTCCCGCACGATTTTGGATGCGCCGGGGGCTAACCGTTTGATCGGTAAGGGTGATATGTTGATTCTGATAACCGGAAGCAGTGAGCCGACACGTGTGCAGTGTGCATTTGTCGATACGCCGGAGGTGGAAGATATAGTCGATAATATCGGAGCGCAGGTGGCTTATCCGACTGCCTATCTGTTGCCTGAATATGTTGGTGAAGGAGGTGATTCTTCGGTTGCCGGAACGGTGGACTTGTCCGACCGCGATCCGCTTTTTGACGAAGCTGCCCGCCTGATCGTGATCCAGCAGCAGGGCTCTACTTCGCTGATCCAGCGTAAGTTCGCAATCGGCTACAACCGTGCCGGCCGTCTGATGGACCAGTTGGAAGCAGCCGGAATCGTCGGCCCTTTCGAAGGAAGCAAGGCGCGCCAGGTATTGATTCCGGATGAATACAGCCTGGAACAGTTGTTGAATTCGTTAAAGTGAAAATGATAAATGAAGATTTAGTGGTGTATAAACAAACGAGGCTTGCCTCGTGCCGCAGGCTCTCTTTTGCCGTCTGCTTTAGCTGACGGTTAATAAAGATTGGGGGCAAAGCCTCTTCCTCTGCGAGCTTTAGCCCCTTTAATAAATATCTGTCGATAGGCATTTGAAAGGGGTTGAAACCCACAGAGGAATCCGGCAAAGCCGGGGACTTATCAATCCGTTGATTGAAATCAACGGCAAAAGAGAGCCTGCGGCATAGGACACACCCTATTAAAAGAACTCACTGTTAAATCACCATTTATCTCTGATAATATTAAGAATAATGAATATGAATTGTAAATTGAAAATAACTCGACTATCCGTTCTGCTGTTGTGCCTTTTGCTCGGATTCAATCTGGGAGGCCGGGCACAGAGCGCCACGTCTGTTTTGGATAAAGCGGCGTCCGCTTACGAGGGTTCGAATGGTTTGAAGGCCCATTTTACGATGCAGACGCGCTCGGATGTGCAAAAGGTTTCGGAGAGCTTTGACGGGACGATCGACATCAAAGGCGATAAATTTGTATTGAAAACCCCGGATATGATTACCTGGTTCGACGGGACGACACAATGGTCGTATGTCGAACGCAATGAAGAAGTGAATGTCTCGACACCGACGGGAGAGGAGTTGCAGGCGACGAATCCGGCCTTACTGCTCCGTTCCTATAAGAAAGGCTTCTCCGCCACATTAAAAGGAGAAAGTACCGCCCCGAACGGCAAGGCAGCCTATGACATCGAATTGACGCCTAAAAAGAAAAGCGATATTATAAGAGTAGAACTCCAGATCGAGAAATTTTCCGGCCTGCCCGCTTCGATCGCCGTATTCGTCAAGAACGGACTCAGCAATACGATCCGAATCGGCAAAATGGAAACGGGAGTAAACCAACCGGATTCTTTTTTTGTTTTTAACGAAAAAGACTATCCTGATACAGAGATCGTAGACCTTCGGTAAATTAAGAGTTAAGAATTAAAAATTAAAAAATAAGAGATGAATACAAATCAGAATGAAAAGGTTCGCTGCCTGATTATCGGTTCCGGCCCTGCCGGCTATACGGCGGCTATATATGCTTCACGTGCTAATCTGTCTCCTGTCCTTTACGAAGGCATCCAGCCGGGCGGACAGCTTACCACCACTACTGAAGTCGAGAATTTCCCCGGTTATCCGGAAGGTGTGACCGGTACGGAACTGATGGAAGACCTGAAACAACAGGCTGCCCGCTTTGGTGCGGATATCCGTATCGGTATTGCAACGGAAACCGATCTGTCGGCCGCACCTTATAAAGTGACGATCGACGGTGAGAAAGTGATCGAGACGGAAACATTGATCATCGCTACCGGAGCGACCGCCAAATATTTAGGGTTGCCGGATGAACAGAAATATGCAGGAATGGGCGTGTCTGCCTGTGCGACTTGCGACGGTTTCTTCTATCGCAAGAAAGTGGTGGCTGTCGTGGGTGGCGGAGATACGGCCTGCGAAGAGGCTCTTTACCTGGCCAGCCTGGCAAAACAGGTTTATCTGATCGTCCGTAAGCCGTATTTGCGTGCTTCAAAAGTGATGCAGGAACGTGTATTGAACGCTCCGAACATTACGGTGCTGTTCGAACATAACACTGTCGGCCTGTTTGGCGAGGATGGCGTCGAGGGTGCACACCTGGTAAAACGCATGGGCGAACCGGATGAAGAAAAGGTAGACATCGCCATCGACGGTTTCTTCCTGGCTATCGGACATAAGCCGAATGCCGAGATCTTCAAGCCCTGGATTGAAACGGATGAAGTGGGCTATATCAAGACAATTCCGGGTACGCCGAAAACAAAAGTCCCAGGCGTATTTGCCGCCGGTGACGTTGCCGATCCGCATTATCGCCAGGCCATTACGGCTGCCGGCAGTGGTTGCGCGGCTGCTATTGAGGCGGAACGCTATTTGTCGGAGCACGGGAAATAAATGATGATTTAAGGGTGTGTTCATATCGACCGATGGTAACTCCTTCCCCTCTTGAGAGGGGGCAGGGGGTGTGTGGATTTTCATTGATAGACAGAAAGA
>URZO01000117.1 GCA_900552465.1 uncultured Parabacteroides sp.
TAAAAAGTATGCGTATTTTTGTGACGAAAATAAACGTACGTTTTTTTCGTCATTTTAAATACCTCCTTTTATATTTCTGATTTACAACAAATTAAATATAGGCAAAAATACCAATTATATATACTAAAAACAGCCTTTTTTGCGATCTTTCCACTTTACTCATATCTGTTTAATTATTAACGGTTTGCACTATTTTATTCAAGTAACACTATAAGCGAAATTTTTGTGTTTTCGGGAAAAAGAGGGAAAAAGAGAGGGAAAACGGCTTTCTTTCAGCCATCCGTTTGATAAAAGCAGCAAGCTCAAACAAGGAATAGAATTATTTCTTACCTTTGACCAATATAGAAACAAAACAAAGCAGTATGGAAACAGCAGCATTACGCAAATTGCCAATCGGGATACAAAGTTTCGAGAAACTTCGTTCGGAAAATTTCCTGTATGTAGATAAAACGGCTTTTGTTTATAAACTGGCCGTATCCGGTTTGCCTTATTTCCTAAGCCGTCCCCGCCGGTTTGGGAAAAGCCTGCTGTTATCTACATTGGAAGCTTATTTCCAAGGAAAGAAGGAACTGTTTAAAGGTCTTGCCATAGAAAAGTTGGAAAAAGACTGGATCGAATATCCGGTGCTGCATTTGGACTTGAATGCCGAGAAATACGATTCGAAAGAACGCTTGGAAGGAATGCTGAACGCACAGTTGGTCAACTGGGAAAGGCTTTATCAAATAGAGCCGGATGAAAACAGTTCTTCCATTCGTTTTATGAATGTGATTCGTACTGCTTACGAGCAGACCGGACGACGGGTTGTTATTCTGGTGGATGAGTATGACAAACCTTTACTGCAAACCTTCCATGATTTGAAGTTACAGGATGATTTTCGCAGTATACTGACTGCTTTTTATACGGTGTTGAAAAGCGCAGACTCCTATATTCAGTTCATTTTTATCACTGGTGTCACGAAATTCGCCCAAGTAGGCGTTTTCAGTACGTTAAACCAATTGAACGATATCAGTCTGGATGAGCAATATGCTGCATTATGTGGTCTGACCCGTGAAGAAATAGCCTGTACTTTTGAACCGGAATTGTCCATATTAGCGGGACGGGAAAAACTGTCTTTTGATGAAATTCTGGGGAAAATGACGAAAATGTATGACGGCTATTATTTCAGTGAAGATGCTCCGGAAGGAATGTTTAACCCGTTCAGTGTGTTAAGCGCTTTGGCAAAAAGACGATTGGCTAATTTCTGGTTTGCAACCGGTACACCGACTTTTTTAGTCGATTTGCTGAAGAAAACAGACTATGATCTCCGGGATTTGGAAGGAATCGAAGTGACGGCAGCAAGCCTGACCGATTATCGCGCGGATTACCGGAATCCGGTCCCCATGCTTTATCAAAGTGGTTATCTGACCATAAAAGGATTCAACGACCGCTATAATCTGTACCGGTTGGGGTATCCGAATGAAGAGGTTAAATATGGATTCCTGAATTTCCTGATCCCGCTTTATACGCCGGTATCGGGTGCAGACGGTCCGTTTTTTATAGGAAAATTTAATGACGAACTGTGGGCTGGCGAAACAGAAGCTTTCCTCATTCGCCTGAAATCTTTTTTTGCCGATTTCCCGTATGCACTGAATGAAAAGTCCGAACGCCATTACCAGGTCGTTTTTTATCTGGTATTCAAACTATTGGGCCAATATGCCGATGTCGAAATACAGAGTTGCCGGGGGCGTGCAGACGCCGTAGTCCGTACGCCTGACTATATCTATGTTTTTGAATTCAAACTGGATGGGAGCGCCCAAGATGCTCTCCGCCAGATCGACGAAAAAGGCTACCTGATTCCCTATATTGCCGATGGCCGCAAACTAATAAAAGTAGGCGTCTCATTCAGTGCCGAAGAACGGAATCTGGATCAGTGGTTAATAGAAGAATAACAATGGGAAACCCACACCCAAAGAATGTTAATTAACCATCAAACAAGCACTATAATGTAAGATTTCTGTACATTTACAATAAATACAATAATATCTATTATATCCTATTTATTCATATAGCAGATACAATAATGTCTTTAATATACACATTTGATTTAGATACAGTAGAGAACCTTTTGCAGATAATAGCCCAGAATCTGCAAAAAAGAAGATTGGAGAAAAACCTTTCCAGAGAGGTTCTTTCCCAACTCAGCGGCGTACCGGCTCCCACCATTGCCAAGTTTGAACAAAAACACACTATTTCATTGGCTTCATTCGTTGCCCTTGCAAAAGCATTGGGATATTCAAAAGAAGTAAAGGCATTGCTATCCGAACCTCAATACAGCACGATGGAAGAACTGGAAGACATCAATAAAAACAAAAACAGAAAGAGAGGACGCTATGAAATGGATCGATAAGCTATCAGTGTTATAGTAGAGTATCCGCATTAACCGAAAAAAGGGAATGGAATTATACCAAACAGTCTACGAAAATTGCCAGGAGATTATTTCTAAAGAGTGGAAGGGTTAATCCCCTTCCACCGTTAATGCCAACTTCTGCAAGTCTTTATCCGCCGAAGAGGGGCCGACCATAATGGTGAAATCACCGGGTTCGACTTCCCAGACTTTGCGGACGGTATAGAATTTCAAGTCGTCCGGAATGACCGCAAACTCGACGCGTTTGGTTTCGCCGGCTTTCAGGAAAACACGTTGGAAACCTTTCAGTTCTTTGACCGGACGGGTGATCGAGCCGTATTCGTCGCGGATATACAACTGGACGATTTCAGTCCCATCCATCTTACCCGTGTTGGTCAGATCGAAAGAAACTGTTACAGATTCGTCCTTCCTGATCTTATCTTTCGAAAGGACCGGTTTACCGTATCGATACGAGGTGTAGCTCAGCCCGAAGCCAAACGGATAAAGTGGCCCAGTGTGCCCCAAAGCAAACTGACGGGAATACTGGGAAGCCTTATGATTATAGATTGTCTGAATTTGTCCGACATTATAGGGGACGGTCACCGGTAGTTTCCCGCAAGGATTGATCTCGCCGAAAAGAGCTTCGGCAATCGCCTGTCCGCCCATCATACCCGGCTCCCATGCTTCCAGAATAGCCGGTATATGCTCGTTTGCCCAGACAATACTCAACGGCCGGCCGTTCAACATCACCAGGATGGTCGGTTTACCGGATGCATATACCTTCTCAAGCAAATCCTGTTGCAGACCGGGAAAATCCAGATTGTCACGATCACAATTCTCACCACAGGTACGCCCCTTGCTTTCATATCGTTGGGAATTTTCACCAATCACGACAATAGTCAAATCGGCCTCCTGCGCTTTCCGCCCGGCGATCTCGACATCATCCGGCGTAATACTGGTTATGACACCTGAGAAACACAACGAATCGATCGTCGCATCCGGACAGGCGGCACGGATACCCTCATAAACCGTTATCACATTTTCATCCGGCTGCGGCATCGCCCAGTCGCCTAATATCGTTTGGCTGTCAGCGTTCGGACCGGTAATGAATATTTTGCGGTAAGCACCTTTCTTCAATGGCAACAATCCGTCGTTTTTCAATAAGACGAGCGACTGGCGGGCAACATCCAACGCAGTTTCACGATGAGCGGCAGGGGCGATAAGTTTGCGGGTCGCCGGAATATCGACTACCGGTTTCTCGAACAATCCCAATAAGAATTTAGCTTCCAGAATCTTATGAACAGCCTTATCGATCCGGGCTTCGGGAATACGCCCGTCACGAACGGCTGCCAAAATCGTTTCATAATAATTATCGCCTTGCATGTGCATATCGATACCCGCCTCGACCGACACCCGGAAAGCCTCTTCCTCGCTCGGCAGATAATGATGCATGGAGTGCATGCGCTCGATATCCATCCAGTCACTGACGATAAAGCCCTTGAATCCCATTTCGTTGCGCAGCAGGTCGTTCAACAGCCAATAATTACCATGACAGGGAATTCCGTTCAATTCATTATGGGCGGCCATCACGGTAAAGACTTTCGATTGGACAGCAGAAATAAAAGGAGGCAGAAAAACTTCACGCAGTTTCTGTTCCGACATATCCATTGGGGCAGCATTGATACCACCGGCAGGTTCGCCGCCACCGATCAGGTGTTTGGCACAAGCCAGCACACGGTCCGGTTCCACTCCGTCACGTCCTTGCAGGCCCAAAATCAGGCTTGTCCCCATGCGCGTAACCAAATAAGTATCTTCACCGAATGTCTCTCCTATACGTCCCCAACGTGCATCGCGCGCCACATCCAGATTCGGATTAAACGCCCAATGCATACCGCTGGCACGCATTTCGGAAGCTGTCTCCCGGCCACTTTTTTCCATCAGGTCGGGATTGAATGTAGAGGCCATACCGATAGAAGTCGGATATACCGTACAACCGGCATGAAGTCCGTTGCCATGAATCGCATCCACACCGATCAGCAGGGGTATTTTCAGGCGGGTCTGCTGAGCCACCTGTTGCAAGGCATTCGCCTCATCGACAGAAAGGACATGCAGAAAAGAGCCGATTTCTCCTTTCCGCACTTTATCGATAATCGCCTGCGATTTCAGACCGAAAGCATTGGCATCGATATTTCCCATATCACTACTGTTCTGATCTGCCTTCTGCTCATTTTGTTTGATATGGCCGGGACCGACATATTGGCACATCTGGCCTACTTTTTCTTCCAGGGTCATCTCTTGCAACAATAAACCGGCCCGTTCGGCCGGCGAAAGAGAAGTGTCCTGATATTTTCTGCCTGCAGAGGCTCCTATCAAAAGGAAGCTACCTGCCAGGATAAAACCGCAATAAAAGTATTGTCTGATGATCTGTGTTTTCATGTAACTGAACTTATATATTTCTGATTGAGCTTCCAAAGTTATATTCTTTTTTGAAAAACAGGCCTATCCCTTATTGCTTTCATACGGTTCTGATGTATCTTTGTACCCGAAGAATCATACTTTCGACATCTATTGAAAATATATATAATAATTGTTTTCTTTTATTCAGACAGTTATATATTCTTTTCTTTACAAATGTCAGTAAAGATATTCTTCCGGTTGAGATCTGAATGTGAACGGTTTAAATTTAAAATAGGAACAGTATGAGTATAAAAGTCGGATGGTATAAGACTCCGGTTCCCGGGGATAGAGAAGATACAGGGTTACCACATGCACGGGTGATCCCGCAGGGCACTATAGACATGGAGCACATGTGTAAAATGATCTCGACATCCAGCAGTTTCTCTTCGGCGGATGTCAAGGGGATATTGGAAGCATTGAATTTCTGGATGGGGCTTTACCTGTCCGAAGGGAAAACAGTCGAACTGGATGGTCTGGGCCATTTTTCCCCTACGCTGAGAAGCCACACCGTAACGGGTGAAAACGGGAAAAAGAAAGTCGTAGCCCAGCCGGACAGCGTAGCATTCCGCTGTGCCCCATCTTTGAAAATCCAGATTCGGGAAGCAGAAATCGAAGAGCTTAAACGAAAGAAAAAAGAGATTCCGGGAGAAGACAAGCGTAAAGAAAACATTCTGGATTATGTCAATAAAAACATGAGCATAAACAGTTCTGCATGCATGAGGATCAACCTATGCAACCGCTACACCGCACTGAAAGACCTGCAGGAGTTAGTGGATGCACGCAAACTGATTGTCACCGGAAACGGCAAACTGACGATCTACATACGCCCCTATTAATATCTTACAACCCAGTTTAGATTCAATCCAAACCAGAAGTATCAAACCGGAAATGAACAGTTGTTCCCGGATTTGAGTTATATTTGCAGACTGAAATTGAATAGAAATATAGAATAATGAATAAAGCATTACATCAATTAGGTGAATATGTCATGTTGATGGGGAAAAGCATCTCCGTACCAAACAGGTGGAGCATGTTTTTTAAGCAGTTGATAAAAGAGATTTATAAACTGGGAGTAGACTCGCTCTGGATCGTAATCATCATCTCCATCTTTATCGGTACGGTTATCGCCATCCAAATTTCTCTGAACATCAGTTCGCCGCTTATCCCTAAATTCACGATCGGATATACGACACGTGAAATCATCCTGTTGGAATTTTCATCCTCTATCATGTCACTGATCCTGGCCGGTAAAGTCGGCAGTAACATTGCATCCGAGATCGGGACCATGCGCGTAACGGAACAGATCGACGCGATGGAGATTATGGGCGTTAACTCGGCCAACTTCCTGATCCTGCCGAAGATGGTCGGCTTGATGATGTTCATTCCGGTATTGGTTATTTTCAGTATGTTCACCGGGATATTGGGAGGTATCGCAGCCAGCCATTCCACGGGAACGGGTATGACACCCGCCTCGTTCGAATATGGTTTGCAATTCTACTTCAACGATTTCTACATCTGGTACTCCATCATTAAATCTGTGGTATATGCCTTTATCATTTCATCGATCGCAGCCTATTTCGGTTATAATGTAAAAGGAGGTGCCTTGGACGTAGGTAAAGCCAGTACGAATGCTGTCGTGATGAGCAGTATCATGATTCTGCTTGCCGACGTAATCTTAACCAACTTAATGCTGACATAAAGAAATGGTAGAGGTAAAACATATTACGAAGTCCTTTGAAGGACGGACAGTCCTGAATGACATCAGCGCTGTTTTTGAAACGGGAAAAACGAACCTGATTATCGGCCGGAGCGGTTCCGGTAAGACGGTTCTTATTAAAAACATCATCGGGTTGATGCGGCCGGATTCAGGAGAAATCCTGTATGACGGGCGCGATCTGACATCGATGGACAAGCACGAGCTGAATATGCTGCGTCGTGAAATGGGCATGTTATTCCAGGGTTCTGCCTTGTTCGACAGCATGACGGTATTGGAAAATGTCATGTTCCCGCTGGATATGTTCTCCAACGATACCAACAAAGACCGCCTGAAAAGGGCTCAGTTCTGTCTGGATCGCGTCAACCTGTCGGAAGCCGGACATTTATATCCTTCCGAGATCAGTGGCGGTATGATGAAACGTGCCGCAATTGCCCGTGCGATCGCCTTGAACCCGAAATACCTGTTCTGTGACGAACCTAATTCCGGACTGGACCCGAAAACATCTCTGATCATCGACGACCTGATCCACGACATTACGAGCGAATACAAGATGACGACTATCATCAACACGCACGACATGAACTCGGTTATGAATATCGGTGAAAACATCATCTTCATCAAAGAAGGAGTCAAGGAGTGGCAAGGAAACAGCAAGGAGGTCATCACTTCCAACAATAAAGCCCTGAACGACTTCATCTTCGCGTCCGACCTGTTCCGCAAGGTAAAAGAGGTGGAAGAGACAGAGTTGAAGGAAGAGGAGGAGAAGAAATTAAAAAGTAAGAATTAAGAATTAAAAAATAAATGTTTTCCACTAAAAAGGCCCGGAGATTCGAAACCTCCGGGCCTTTTTTATTAGATGACAGTGCCTTGATTCTTACTTCTTAATTTATCAATACCCAAACAGTTCCTCTTGCGTCAGTTTCCGGATCGGGCCATATTGGGAGAGACCTTTCATGTCGAGGTCTTTTTCGTCGCCTAACACGCAATATGTATAGGTACGGCCTTTCACCCATTTTTCCTGGAATGCTTTTATTTCAGGCAATGTCATGGTCTGGGCTTTTTCAAACAGTTCCTTGCGGCTGTCTGTTGTCAGGCCTAAATCCTGCGCATTCAGATAAGACCAGAGCACATCTGATTTCGTGATACGTTCGGTACGCAGACGGGTGATAAGCGCGTCTTTTGCCAGATTGAACGCTTTTTCCGATTCCGGCATGTTGTTGATGATTTCATCGAACGCTTTCAGGGCATCGATCATCTTATCGTTCTGGGTCGCGATAAACGTACGGTAGACATACGGATATTTCAGCTTGGACGGAGTGATCAGGAATGCACCGGCAGAATAAGCCAGACCGCGCGATTCACGCATTTCCTGGAATACGATCGCATTCATGCCGCCACCGAAATATTCGTTATACATATCTAATGTAGGCTGGATAGCCGGATCGAACTTTTCACCCCGGTTGGAAACGGCTGAATAATAAATCTGCTTTGCATCATACTGGGCAAACAGCACTTTATTTTCCGGAGTTTCCTGCTGCATGAATTCGACTCCTGCCGGAACCGGTTGCAGCTGATCGGGTACGTTGTGATACTGTTTGATGATATCCAGAACGGCTTGCGGTTTTTCCGGGCCATAATACAGTATCTTATGTTCGAAAGAGTTGATCTTGTGGATACGGTCTACCAGTTCCTGCGGGTTCATCTGCTGCAACTCGGCAGTTGTCAGTACGCTTGTCGTCGGAGATTTCGGTCCCCAGATGGCATACTGGATCAATCTATTGAAGTTCTGTCCCTGGTTCAGTTTGGCATCCGAACGTTTTTTCAGGATGTCGCCGGCCAGGTTCTCATACGCTTCTTTGTTCACCTGCGCATCGGCCAGGATTTCTTCAAACAGAGCCATCGCTTTCGGCATATTTTCTTTCAATCCTTCCAACATTACATACGTACGGTCCGAACCTGGAAATACGCTGAAGTAACAGGCCAGTCTGTAGAACTCTTCGTTGATTTCCTTCAGGCTCTTCTTGGAAGTACCCAGATATTTCATGTATTCGAAAGCAGTACCCATTGCCTTGTCATTATTCGTTCCCATCTCGAAGACATACATCAGGGAGAAAAGATCATTCGATGTATTTTCTTTGTACAGGACAGGGATATTGGATTTAGCCGTCAGTTTCTGCAAATCTTTGTTGTAATCCAAGAAGACAGGTTCAATCGGAGCGACATTGGATGCCTGGATTTCTTTCAGGAATGCGCTCGAGCTGTCACGGTTCATCACGATAGGCGTGATTTTTGGCTTGTCGATTTTCTTCTCATCCGGATCTTTCCCTTCTTTTTTATAAATCAGAGCATAGTTGTCGCCAAAATACTTGTTGGCAAAATCAACAATCTCCTGTTTTGTCACCTTGCTCATGCGGTCCAAGGAAGCCACCTCGTCTTTCCAATCCACGCCGTCGATGAAGGAAGACACGAACATATCGGCACGACCGTCGTTACGATCCATCCGGTACATCTGCATCAACTTATAATTGTTGATAGATGCTTCCAACAAGCCTTCGTCAAAATCACCTTTTTTCAACTTATCGATTTCTGCCAGGAAAAGGTCTTTTACCTCATCCAGAGTCTGGCCTTGTTTCGGCCGGCCGCTCATGACAAACGCATTATAATCGGACATACCGTAAGTACCGGCATAGCAACTCAACACTTTCTGTTGCTGAACCAGGTCGACATCCAACAAACCGGCTTTGCCATTATTGATGATTTCACTTGTCAGGTTCAACAGATCTTGTTCCGGAGAAGCGGCTCCCGGGAAACGCCATCCTAATGTAACATTTTCTGCATCTACACCCAATACCTCTTTAACTACTGGCGCCTTAATCGGAGATTCATGCGTCACTGGAAGTTTCGGCAGGTTGGGATTCGGTTTCAGATGGCCGAAATATTTATTGATTGTAGTGATCATCTGGTCGGGATCAAAATCACCGGACAGACAGATCGCCATATTGTTAGGAACATACCAAACATTATGGTAATTCTTGATATTCGTAATAGACGGGTTCTTCAGGTTATGCTGCGTACCGAGAACAGTCTGGGTTCCATAGGGATGATCAGGGAAAAGAGCGCTCAGAATGGCTTCGTACACTTTACGACTGTCACTGGTCAGAGACATGTTCTTTTCTTCATACACCGTTTCGAGTTCGGTATGGAAACCGCGGATCACATTGTTTTCAAAACGGTCCGCCTGTATCTTCGCCCAATTATCGATCTGGTTGGAAGGAATATCTTCCACATAAACCGTCTGGTCGAAACCGGTATAAGCATTCGTTCCGGTAGCGCCGATGGCAGACATCAGTTTATCGTATTCATTCGGAATAGACAGCTTGGATGCCTCATAGGAAACACTGTCTATCTGGTGGTAGATAGCTTTCCGTTCCGCTTCGTCCGCAGTCTTCCGATACACCTCGAAGAGCTGCTCGATCTGGTCGAGCATAGGTTTCTCCTGTTCGTAGTTTTGCGTACCAAATTGCTTAGTACCCTTAAACATCAGGTGTTCAAAGTAGTGCGCCAAACCCGTTGTTTCCGCCGGGTCATTCTTTCCGCCAACGCGAACGGCAATATATGTCTGAATACGCGGGGTCTCCTTATTCACAGTCATATACACTTTCAGACCATTATCCAGGGTATAGATACGGGCTTTCAGAGGATCGTTAGGGACCGACTCGTATTTAAACGGGGAAGTCTCTGCACATGCAGTAGCCAGGAGGAGAATAAAGGCTAACTGAAGAAACTGAATCGTTTTACGCATATAATTTAAATTTAGATAATTACGGCTTCAAATATATGAAAATTTAAATAAAAAAAGCTCCCGTCCGGGGAAAAACAGGACGGGAGCCTGTATTTTCCGGACGGGAGCTGATATGTGTTCGTACAAACGGTGATTAAAGACCGAATGCTTCTTTTACTTTATCGACATAATCCAGTTTTTCCCAGGTGAACAGTTCCACTTCACAAATGGTCGGTTCCGGGTTATAGCGGGAAGTAAATGTTTTAGTTACAACCTGCGGTTTACGTCCCATGTGGCCGTAAGAAGCTGTTTCCAGATAGATCGGATTACGCAGTTTCAGGCGTTCTTCGATCGCTTTCGGACGCATGTCGAACAGGTTCCAGATCTTTTCGGCAATCTCTCCGTCTGACATCTTCACGTTTGCACGACCGAATGTATTGACGAAAATGTTCATCGGTTTAGCGACACCGATCGCATAGGATACCTGCACCAGCATTTCGTCGGCAACACCGGCTGCCACCAGGTTCTTGGCGATATGACGGGCAGCATAAGCAGCGGAACGGTCTACCTTCGAAGGATCTTTTCCGGAGAAAGCACCACCACCGTGAGCACCTTTACCGCCATACGTATCGACAATGATCTTGCGCCCGGTCAACCCCGTATCACCATGAGGACCGCCGATCACGAACTTTCCGGTCGGATTTACGTGATAGATGATATCATCGTTGAACAGCGCCTGCACATGAGCCGGATATTGGGCTTTCACACGCGGAACCAGGATATTCTTCACATCTTCTGCAATCTTTTTCTGCATGGCCAGATCGGCTTCTTCCTGCGTGATGCCTTTAGCGGTGACAAATTCGTCGTGTTGTGTAGAAACAACGATCGTATCGATACGCAGCGGTTTGCCGTTGTCATCGTATTCAATAGTAACCTGGCTCTTTGCATCCGGACGGAGGTAAGGCATCAGGTCGTTTTCATTCTTACGTATCTCGGCAAGTTCCCACAACAGGCTGTGCGAGAGGTCCAATGCCAGAGGCATGTAGTTTTCAGTTTCATTTGTGGCATAACCAAACATCATACCCTGGTCGCCAGCACCCTGATTGTAGGGGTCTTCGCGTTCAACGCCACGGTTAATGTCGCCACTCTGTTCATGGATAGAAGAGAACACGCCGCATGATTTCGCTTCAAACTGGTATTCACTCTTGGTGTAACCAATCTTTTCGATCACGTTGCGTGCTACATCCTGCACATCTACATAAGCACTTGATTTAACTTCTCCAGCCAAGACAACCTGTCCGGTTGTAACAAGGGTTTCGCAAGCAACTTTCGAGTTCTTGTCATAAGCAAGGAACTCATCCAGCAAAGCATCCGATATCTGATCGGCTACTTTATCGGGGTGCCCTTCGGACACCGATTCGGAGGTGAATAAATAACTCATTACTTTGAAATTAGTTGTACGCGCAAAAAGCCAACAGGCTTCTAAATCTGATTTTCGGCTTCCTGCCGGCCAATGGTGAATTAAACCGAGTTTGTGTTACAGAGCAGAAAGATAACAATTTCGTCACGATCACCTTCCCCTCACTTCAAATCAATAATAACCACTTTCATTCTATAATAGAAGTACGTGAAGATACTCTTATCCAGCATTGGATTACTCATGGGGAACTCAGCCACCATACACGTACACTACAAATTGAAATGTATCCAAAAGAAGGACAAGCGATTTCACTTCCATCTATCTCCCGACGATTTGATGCAAAGGTTGGCTTTGACACTTTATCTTGCAGCTTAACGCAAAGCAATGATAATCGGGTGCTCTCACTCAGTGGCCGGGCAAAAGTCAGCGGGCTGACCATTTATCATAAAGCGCTCTCACCGGAAATCATCAACCTAAATAAGGGACAGTTATCTTATCAAATCAACATTTCCGGACAAGCCATAGAGTTGGATAGTACGACTACCGTCACATTCAACAAATTAGATTTCCACCCATACGTACGGATGGAAAAACAAGAAGAGAATTGGCATTTCACAGCTTC
>URZO01000118.1 GCA_900552465.1 uncultured Parabacteroides sp.
CACCCAACCGCCTTTGTTGCTAAAATTCTCGGCTTCAACAAAGAGGTCGGCAGCCCGGATATTCCCCAGGCTGACCAGTAACAATAAAGTAAAAATCACACGAGTTTTCATGATATTATTATTTATACTCCAACCAAGCGGTTGCCTTCGTATCAGTATCCGATACAAAACGAACCCATCTTGCCTGGAACGATTCAGGGAGTTGTTGAACATATTTTTCCCCCGGTTTAACAGTATAGGAAGCATAATCCATCCAATCGCCATTTCCGGTAGGATCAACTTCTACCGTTATAACTACATTTTTATCGGACTGGTGTGAAAGCGACAGTTCCTTTTTATCATAAAACGCGATCAAATAAGGATCGGATGCAACACCGGCTTTCACATTTGTATCTTTCCAGGGACCACCCCGTCCTACCGGTTTTCCTAAAGACCACAAATCATCGATGACACCCGCCCAAACAGCGGCTTTTCCATCATCAGAGATGACTATATGCGGATTGTCCTTGCCTTCTTCAGGGGTTACACCTGTCAAAAGAAGCATACCCCGATAGGAAGCATAATCGTTTATGCGGAAATTATGAGTCGATATCGGACGAATCTTGGCATAACCATCCGCATTTTCGGCGGGAAGTTCATAGAACGTCCCCATACAAGAGAACAGGTCGCGCTCCGTTGCCACTTCACGGCAAATACGAAGGGATCCCTCTTCCGTCAGATTTTTATATCGCCCATTCCCTAAAGGCAAACGCCAGCGGCGGCCCAAATCATCGACTACCAGGACGGAACTTTCTTCTATTGAAATAACCTGTCGAGGAATCGCAAATTTACTGCGAATAAAATCGGCTGTCTTGGCATCATCTTTCTTGACTAATTCCAACTTATCTCCCATTTCATAATAGCCGGTTTCCGACACTTTACCACCAACCGTCGTATTGGCCAATAGCCCTAATGCACGGCGATCATTACTCAATCCATACAGCAGGCCACCGGTTGTTTTATCCTTATCTACAGAAGTCAGGCCGTTATAAATCGGAGCAGGAGACACTGCACGATTATCTGAAGAAGTATAAGAGAATGTAACCGTCGCCATTGTATTCTTGTCTGTCTTTACCCGAATCCATTCACCTTTTTCCATCGCGCCAAAAGGGACAGATGTCGCTTTACCCGGACTGACTGTCACCGATTTCAAAGTCTTCCATCGGTTATTTCCCGATTCATCCACTTCAAACGTAAAAGTAACAGGTTGTGTTCCTTCGTTTTTCACCCATCCGCAACGATTCGCCCAACCGCTGAACAAAAACGGTTCGGAGGTTTCATTTGCCTTTACACTTTCCCGGACCCAAACGGCACCTTCAGCCGTAGCCGGTCCTAACTCATCCGGTTTTGCCAGAGATGTAAACCATAGATTCGAATTCGACTGACCAGGCCCCTCTATGTTGCCTTTTGCCTTCCGTTTGTTCAAGAATTCTTTTTGAGCCGAGTCATCACAACCGAAAACCAACTGGTCATTCCAACGGGTGAAATCACCGATCACCTTCAAATAAGCAGAACGGGGACGAATTCCGGCAGAATTATCCGCTGTAAATGTTTCGGGAAAATGCCAGAACATCCCATGCATCGTCATCAGGTAGTCAGGAGCCATATCGGTTCCCACATTCCGGATACGCGGCCATTCCGTATTCCAACCATGCGCCCCGTCATAACTGTGACTGGCCTTTGGCAAGCGGTAGAAGGACCATCCTTTTTTAGCATCGCGCACTCCCAGGAGAATCGATTTATAGTCCCAACCCGTAGCCCAAACCGGGTCTGTTTCCGGATTCGTATTCCCATAAATTCCACCCGGGCCGGTCACTTCCACAAATTGATTCCGACGCACGGTTTTCCAGTCTTTACCATCCCATTCGGCCAAAACGCCCGCTTCCACATCAAATTTCCTTAAAGCCTCCTGCGTTCCTTCCCCGTTATTCGTATAGAACATAAAACCTTGTCCGGAATATAAGCCTTTGCCATGAACACCCGGCAGCAAGTCGTTTATCGGTCCTGCATCCGTATCGTTCTTTTTCTGCTGCTTATTATTTCCGTCCTGATACAATTCTTTTACATTCAGCGTGTTTACGTCTACTCCATAAAAGCCTTCCTCCATCGTTCCATAATAAATCTTATTAGCCGGATCTGTCAGGTGGCGGGCATTGCCGGTATGACGGCCTGGCATGACTGTATACGGAATAACCCGGACTTTACCAGTCTGATCAATGGCATACGGACCGATGAACAGCTGATTGCTTTCCTTATGGATCATGCGGTTTGCAGGAGTTCCTCCGATACTTTCATCACGGACAATTTGGCGATAATCAGGCGTTACTTCATATAATTTGTCAGACGAGCCATTGGGCAAATGAGGCCCATAAGTAATCACCCACAATCGGTCAGCCCAAGGCACAACAGCCCCAGTCCCACATTCACCTTCATTATTGTAATAGGCTAAACGAGGGTAGATACCGGAAATCGATTCCGGTATCTTTTTCTCCTCATTATTACATGAACAATATAACACTCCACATAATAGAGTAATTACAAAAGAATATATCTTCATAATTCATTCCATATTATTAAGAACTGTCTTTCTAACATAATTCAAATACTAAATTCTACAACTCCAACCCTTTCAAATAATCCTTTATTGCAGCAGCCACATCATGTCCAAATAAACGGGCATTATCAGCTGTTATCAATTGGTTCCCATGAATGCCATATGGTGTTTCCAAGGATATAGACAAATCATTTCCTTCCAAATAAGAAGCCCAAGTCGAAAATTTCATTCCGGGATCCGGAAAAGAAGGGATTGTCCAAGGTTTAGAACCATATTTACAAAAGCTATCCGGATCATAGACCAGTTCGCCTCTATTATTTTTCTTTACTAAATCAGAAAAATGTAATTGTTTTGCTTCTAAGCACTTATTCTCTGCTCCTACAAAAAAGATAGAATCATTTTGCCCGGAATGAATCCAAGGACAATGCATATCCATCACTATTTTCAACTTATGTTCACTCCATACAGGAATATAATCCCTGACTGCAGCAGTCGTTTCATGCACACTAATCTGGCTATAATCCCGGTTATGATCCCTTGGTTTCCTATTTTTCCCCTGATCGCCATCTTCAACTCCATCTTTATCCATAAAAGGAAGAAACATAAACTCGAAATTCTCTTTTAGCCATGAATCCTGCATAACATATTCAAACAGACCTTCCATGACATAATCAGCTATCATTTCGCAAGCATGATGACGGGCTGTTAACAGGACTTTTGCTTTCGATGCTTTATGAGGATTCCGAATCAAAGCCATTTCCACATTCCGATTTTTTTTTGTCTTTACCAAATAAGATAGACGAAGATATGGATCATTTTTATATTTCATAAGAAATCGTTCCCAATTTAATTGGGTATATGGTATAGCCATGCAAAAACGAACTTCATCATTCGACCTAAAGTGATAAGTAAAATTATCATTTAGAAAAGCCTCGGGTTGTTCCCATTTCCAATTTATCCCCTCATCTGAACTCACAGATACACCTGCACGAGTAAAGCAATTCGGCGGAAACACAAACGTTAGCGTTTTTTCAGCAGCATTGCTTACACCAAAATACCAGTAGAACCAATTACCTTCCGTATCTCGCAAATCAGGCCGAACCCATACCGTATCATTTTTTATTTTATCAATCAAAAGATTTCCCCCTGGAAAATCTGAATGAATTTGTATTTGCGACATTAATCGGATCGAATAAATACAAAAACAAACTATTAATATAAAGCTCTTTCTCATATATTTACTCCTTCTTTATTAATACCCCTCATTCTGAGTCAAATTGGGATTTGCATCAATTTCCTGTTGTGGTATTGGGAACAAATAATCCCGTTTCGGATTAAACACCCTTTTTTCAACTACACGAAAAATATCTTTAAACTCGTCATAATTGGGTACTTCTCCTGTAGAATCAAAGATTGGCATACCTTCATACTTTCTCGTCTTTGAATTAGGTCTTCCATAAATTGTAACATTCATTGCCTTTTCTGCTAATTCCCAACGACGGATATCATATAAACGAAATCCCTCTAAAGCCAATTCAATATTTCGCTCACGACGAATTTGTTTTCTTAAACTGGCTTGATCGGAATGTGTGGTTGACGTTATTGGAGGCATATTAACTGTCGGACGTTGCCGGACTTCATTTATAGCATCATATACTGATTGATCTATCTGATTCAGCTCAATTTTTGCCTCGGCATAAGTCAACAAAACCTCTGCATAACGCATTAATATAACGTTACCAGTACAAATCATCGGGTCTAATTCACTTTCATCATAATATTTTAAATATCCGAAACCTGTAAAAGAAGCATATTGCCCCGTTGCATCCAGATTCTCTGCTACTTCTCCCGTTTCTATATTTATCGTTGTTACACTATCCGGATGTGAATTAAAAATCCATCCGCCGGAAATATCGCCCGGTCTCATTATTGTCATGCCCATCCGGGGGTCTCTATTCTTATACGGATTTTTAGGATCATACATAGGTGATTCGTTAATAGGAAGTCCGTCAAGACATTCATAGCTATCCACTTGTTTAAATGTCGGCACAAAAGTAACCCATGAGCGCAACATTCCTCTATTCATTTTGACACTTAAACATACACGCATTTGCGTATGCCTTAAAATGCCATCATAACTATACGATAACATTATTTCATCCGAATATTCTCCTGTCCGTTGGAAAAGGTCATGATAGTCACTATGCAAAACATATTTTCTCAAATCCATACATGCTTTAGCGGCCTCAGCTGCTATAGCATAATCTCCATTATAAAGAGCAGCACGAGCTTTTAAACCTAATGCAGTTCCCTTTTCTGCATGTTGTTTATCTTTAGCTTCAAGAGGCAAGTAAGGTATAATGTCATCCAGTTCTTCATATATAAACTTATATATTTCAGACTTTGAAGTTCTGGTTACGAATGCATCTTCCAACGATACCGTTTTAGTGACAAGAGGAACATCTCCAAAACAAGCAATTAAATGCAAATAACAATAGGCACGTACGAAACGAGCTTCTGCCGATATTTGATTATACAAATTTGCATCTACATTGTTTCTACCTTTTTCCATACCTTCGAGTAAACGATTACACCGTCCGATTCCTCCATAATAGTTCTCCCAAATAGAATAAAATCCGGAAGAATTAGCATTATGTGCACCTTGTCCTATCATTTGCGGCTGACCAGCCGTACGATCCCATCCGATATCAGACATCATATCTAAACTCAACTCAAAGGGCATATAGCTCCATGGTGTAAATGTTATTCTCGTATAGCAACCATTTAACGCCATCATCATTTCGTCGCTATTTGAGTAAAATGTTTCAGTCGAAGGACTATCCAATGGGTAGCGGTCCATAAACCCCGAACACCCTGATAACATTAAAGTTACCAGTACCAACATAAAAAATTTATTGTATTTCATAACTTTAGTAATTCTTTAAAATTTAACATCGAAACCTATTGAAACAACCCGAGTCTGAGGATAACTATTACCACTTGTCACATAAGGCATTTCTGGATCCCATCCGTCCCAGAAATTATTAAATTGTAACAGATTATCTCCGGAAATATAAAATCTACACTGCTTTAGAAAAGTTTTATTACAGATATTCTTTGGTAAATTATATCCTATCTGAACATTTTTCAAACGCAAAAAAGCTGCGCTTTTCACAAAGAAACTTGACGTTTCCCGATTATTGGAATAACTATTTGTCAAACGGGGAAAACTTGCATTTGAATTATCAGGAGTCCACCTGTCTAAATGAAACTCTTGTACTTTTCCTCCATTATTAAATGGTAAAACCGCATCACCTGTCAACAGTGCATCCTTCTTACCAATACCTTGTAGCAGTATACTCAAATCAAAATCACGATAGTTAGCTGCAAGATTAAGAGAATAAGTATATCGCGGAATAGTATTACCAATAATAGCCCGATCTTTTGCATCGATTTTATTATCATTATTCAAATCTCTGTATTTCAGGTCGCCGGGAGCAACAATACCGCTTTGTACCGCATGATTCTTTACCTCTTCATCCGATTGGAATATCCCATCACAAATATACCCATACAAAGAATTAATAGGTTCACCTTCCATTATAACAGTTCCTGAACCATAAAACGGCCCTCCCCCATTAAGACTCAATACTTTATTTCTCACATCTGATAACATAGCAGTCGCAGAATAATTAACACGCCCGACTGTACCTCTATATCCTACTGTTACATCCCAACCCCTATTTCTAACTTCCCCTGCATTTTGGGAACTTGGAGCCAATCCCATTGTTTTAGGAATCGGTAAATTCAACAAAATATCGGTTGTCTGTTTATTAAAATATTCAAATGATCCAAATAAGCTATTCTGAAAAAGAGAAAAATCCAGTCCTATATTTGTAACTGTAGTCTTTTCCCAAGTTATTTCAGAATTGGAATAAGTATTTTGAAAAGCAGCACTTACTAACTGGTGATCTACGACTGCCTGGCCCAGAGTAATTGATGAGATATAAGGATAATTACCTATATTCTGATTACCTAATTTTCCCCAAGAAGCAAAAAGTTTCAAATTTGACAACCAAGAGATATTCTTTGTAAACTCCTCTTCTGAAATCCTCCATCCTGCAGAAAAAGAAGGAAAGACACCCCATCGATGTTCTTTTGCAAAACGAGACGATCCATCATACCGGATATTAGCTTCTAATAAGTATCTGTCTTTATAATCATAATTAATACGACCAAAAAGAGATTGTAAAGCCCATTCATATCCAGAGCCTGTGGCCTGCTGGTTAGATACATCACCTGCATTCAATTCCGAATATTCGGAAAGGACAAAATTGTCACGGTACCCCTTAAGCCATTGATCCCTGAAATATGTTTGTTCATATCCTGCCAAAGCTGTAAGAGTGTGTGCTTTAAATGCCTTTTTATAATTCAAATAAAACTTCGTACTTAGATTCATATCCTGACTAAAAGTCCTATTCAATTTTGTTAATGAGGGATTAAAATAGGTAACGGCATAATCCAATGACTGCAACTCACACTTTCTGGTATATGCTTTTTCGTTGTTATACACAAAACCAGGTGAAAACAACAAAGTCGCCTTTAATCCATCTATAACATCATAAACAACTTTTCCTACGGCTGAAATATCAGAATACATATATTCGTTTTTCCCGGCATCCGGAGAAGCTAAAGCCACAGGATTTATCCCTTGATTTCCTTCCGCCAACCGTTTTCCATTCTCATAATACGCTGCATAGATCGGATTTGTTCTGTTTGCCTGATAAAGGACATCGCCAAAGCCAACTCCAGGTTCCCAACGTCTTGTTATATTCACATTCAAATCCACACTAATATTCAGTTTCTGAATTGGAGTCATATCTGTATTAATCCGAACGCCATATCTTTCAAACCCGGTATTCATCATATTACCTTGCTGATTAATATAATTAAGCGATACTAATAACCGAGCTGTATCATTACCACCTGTTCCTGTAATACCATAAGACTGTTGTATTCCTGGTTCTGAAAAGACTTCTTTCCTCCAATCAGTATCAGGATATTGATCACTCGGAGCATTTGCCTTATACAGATCAATGTATTCCTGCGAATATAAAGGTGTTTTCCCTTCATTAGCATACGCTTCATTATATAATGACATAAAATCTGCCCCTCCCAAATATTTAGGAGTAAATGTCATGCTTTGTATGCCAAGGCTGGCCCTTGCATTAAAAGTCATTTTATTGGCTTCCGCTCTTTTTGTTGTCACGAGGATAACCCCATTTGCCGCACGGGAACCGTAAATTGCAGCAGATGCTGCATCCTTTAACACTGAAATAGATTCTATATCATTAACATTTACATTATTAATCGATCCTTCAACTCCATCAACCAAAATAAGCGGAGAAGAATCACCTAAAGTACCTATACCTCGTATATTAAAACTAACTGTCGCTCCTGGGTTACCGGCATCCTGACGAACATATAACCCTGGTGCTAATCCTTGTAATGCCTGGGATGTTTGGGACACTATTCGTTTAGCTAACTGATCTCCCTGAATTGTTGAAACAGAACCTGTCAAATTTACTTTTTTCTGAGTTCCGTAACCAATTACAACGACCTCTTCCAACATTTCAGAATCTTCTTTCAATGTTATGACTACTGTATTTTTACCATTCACAGATATCTCACTTGGTATATATCCAATATAAGTAGTGACCAACACAGCATCAGGTTCGACATTAAGAAAGAACCAGCCTTCCATATCTGTAATAGTTCCATTGGTAGTACCTTTTTCAACTATATTTGCCCCGATAACCGGTTCTCCGTTTGCATCTACAACTGTCCCTGTTAATCTTTTTGTTTGAAGAGCCTCCCCTTGTTTCAGAATCTTGTCAGATAAAATGACTTGTTTATCAACAATTCGAAATAAGACATCCGTTCCTTCAAATAAAATATTTAAAACATCCGGAATACTCATGGCACTCACTTCTATATCAACTCTCCTTTTAGTATCTACAGACTTATCCGTAAATAAAAAAGAAAAATCCGTATCCTTTTCTATCTGATCCAAGACTTGCTCGACTGTTGCATTTTTTAAAGACAAGTTAATTACTACGTTTTGCGAAAATATTTCATCCGCACGAAGCTGAGCGATCACTATAAATATTAAAAACAGACCTATTCTCATAACTCGTATCGACTTAAGTAAATAATAACAGGGGATTTCCCCATTGGATAATTTAAAAAATTCCATAACTTTGTACTTGATTTAAAATTTAATACGATTAAGTTCGATTGGCGTCGAACTTAGTTTTTTCTTTCCGGGCAAATATAAGTTGGCGCTTATATTTGCCCTTTTTATGCCAGATTTAAGATTTCACCATACGCACTCCTTTCTTTTTTAATTAATAAACTTTTATCGATTATTTCAACCAAACATCTATCCGTTGGCGCGGATAAGAATAATCCAGTTGTTGTTTTGTGGTTACAAAAGACCAGGTTATCGGAGCAGCCACACCGAGATAATCCAAAATTTGTGTAATATTCTCCGATGAAAAAGTCGCTCTGAATTTATAATCTTTTGTTGTTTCCTTATGTAAAACAATATCTACATTATATCGTCGGGATAGTTGCTTGACTACATCCTCCAAAGTAGCATTCCGGAAAACCAACCGACCCTCTTTCCAAGCTATTTTCTCATCAATATTTACCTTACTGACAATGAAACGCTTCTCCTTTTTATTATATACAACCTGTTCATTTGGGTTTAGAGCTACAATCTGAAATGAACCGGAAAAGATATCCACTTTACCTGTTTCCAAAGTGGTTTCCATAACAGAATCGTCTTCATAAGCACTTATATTAAATTGAGTTCCATGAGCCTTTACCCGTATACCATTATATAAGGAAACATAAAACGGATGTTCTTTATCAGACTGTACCTCAAAATATCCCTCACCTCTCAATTGAACATTTCTGTCCTTTCCCGTAAAACGAGAAGGATATCGAAGCGTACTGCCTGCATTCAACCAAACCAGGGAACTATCCGGTAATAAAATCCGAGTTACGATGCCAGGAGCAGACGATGCTTCCAGATAAGAAACCGCGTTAATCTGCCCCAATTGCCGGATATATAAATAAGATAGTACCCCTGTTGAAATCATAAGTGGCAGCAGCAAAACAGCTGCAATCCGTAGTGCATAATAGGTAAAAGAATGGCCTTTACGGACAATCTCCAATCTCTTCCTATTCTTCAGATATGCAACTTGAACATCGAATGATTTATATTCGCATATATCTTCTTCTATCGCTTTAGCAATACGAATAGTTGTTTTTATGTCATCTGTATACTCAGTCATTTTATCCTCTTTTAGTAATAGACACACAAACAGAATAATTCCGACACTCTTTTTTATCTTTTCTCATATTTTTTTTTCATCTTTCTTCAATTTTGCTACATTTGTCCATATTATTAGGGAAAGGAATATTTCGGATAAGTATGAAAAATACTGATATACTTGATGTAGATCATCTGCTATGGCGTATATCCGTAAATGATGATGAAGCTGCATATCGTTCTTTGTTTGAACACTACTATGCAGCTCTTTGCCTATTTGCCAAACGTTACATCGAAGATAAAAATGTACGGGAAGATATTGTGCAAGATGTTTTTTTCAATATTTGGGAAAAGAGAAAATCCATAACGACTAATATTTCTGCTCAAAATTATTTGATTACTTGCGTAAAAAACTTAAGCCTAAACCACCTTAGAAAACAAGGTTATGTACAAGATTATCATAATAGAATCATCAAAATGGCTCCAATCTATTCGAATGGAGAAGAAGATATCTATACCTTGAATGAGTTGGAAGCATTATTGGAACAAACTTTGTCCAAATTGCCGCCGGAATATAGATTAGCTTTTGAATTGAGCCGGATAGAACAAAAAAGTATGGATGAAATAGCAGAGATAATGGGCGTTTCCGTTCGTACAGTCGAGCGCTATCGGGATAAAGCGCTCGACATTCTGAAAAAAGAATTGAAAGATTATCTTCCACTCCTGTTATTTTTTAACTGTATCCCGTAATTTACAATAATCATCGCCATATACTTTCATATATATGGCGACAAAATATTCTCCCAGTTATTGTACAACCGGTTTATCTTTTAGAGTTCCTCCCTCATTATACCGCTGATTATTGGGTAACCCTTTCTTGTTTACTCCTTCTTTCATCAGTTCTTTCAAATCGTCCAGATGAGAACGGTATACACCACGGGGAGTTGTTCCGTATTTCTTACATAAAGAGGCAGCCATACCGACCACTTCCCCCATCATGCCGGTCGTACGCATCACCCGGACCGTACCAAGTGCCACATGAGTCACACTGATGTTACGGCCTGCCATAAATAAGTTATCGACATTACGGGAATACAAACAACGATACGGAACCGGATACGGATGAATTAAAATATGTTTAGTCACCGCTTTAAACTCATTACCCGGAAAATGTTCACTGTTTTGCGGGTCCTGCCAGTGCAAATCGATACTCCAGGTTGTAGCGAAAGAGGCATCTTCATGGGTTACATTTTTCGTTATGTCATCTTCTTTCAGAATGTAATCACCCATTAAACGACGGGATTCACGTTTACCTGCCACATAGGCAACCCATCCAAGTTTACGATTTCTATATTGGTCATTCTCCTTCATCCGGTTCTTCAGATAACTCCAATTTGAATAAACGACCAGCATCCCATAATCTCTAATGCGCTCAAAATCGTTAATTTGATCGTAGTTCATACCTGTTTCCCAAGTCCATTCACCCATCATCACCTTCTCACAGTTTTTATCATTGAACTCCACTCCGTAACTGAAATCGGGAAACGGACTTGATTTTTTATTATCGATTGAATACCATTGAACAGAAGACCCCATTGTCATTTTATCAGCTTTTTCCGGGGCTATGCTTTCACCAAACTCATCACGCCCTTCACGCCCCATCCGATAGTCGGCACCTGCCAAATAACCGACCGTTCCGTCTCCTGTACAATCGGAGAAGAGAGGAGCCTCGAATTTCAGTTCTTTACCATTCTCGATATGTTTAGCGGTCACAGATATGATTTTGTCACCATCTTTTGTCACCTTAATAGCCCGATAATTCAGAAATAACGTTACATTTTTCTCATTTGCCAGCCAATCCAACTTTTTCTGGTCCTCATAATATTCTGCGGGCTGTGCATTCCCTCCTTTTTCAGGACCAAATTCTTTCTGCAAACCACCAAGTTCCTTATAAGTTCCTTCTTCGATACGCCCTCCTAAATGCACCCGTATCTCCGAACTGTTATTTCCTCCGACAACCGGACGATCATTAATCAAAGCAACTTTGCATCCCAAACGAGCTGCAGATACAGCTGCACTCATGCCTGCAATACCGGCTCCAACAACCACCAAGTCATACTGCCCGGCAACCGGCAACTCATCCGGAAGCCCTAACGCTTTCCGGCGGAAGGCTTCCAGCTCCTTCATATCTGACGGCGGCACTTTTCCCTCTTCCGTCGTAAAATAGATCGCATC
>URZO01000119.1 GCA_900552465.1 uncultured Parabacteroides sp.
AGTTCAACGGTTTTCAAGACCGCCGCAATCGACCACTCTGCCATCTCTCCTTGTCTTTAAGACGGGTGCAAAAGTAGTTGGTTCATTTCAATTATGCAAGTTTTTCACTCCATTTCTTCTTGCATTTTTCACACTTCATTTTTTCACTCTTGATTATCAAATAAATAAGATTGCCCCTATTCTAAAAAAAATACCCAGTCTCTGTGGGTTAGCACAAAAACTGGATAGTATATAAAAAAGAGAATTAAAAAAACACTTTCTTATTGAATTACAAAAATTGATGATTCCATTTACAGATTATCGACCAGCAATACAAGTATGAACCTTCTCCTGCTCGGTTCGAATAGTTCCGGCGGCAAGAACCATAGTAACGATTAAACCGATACAAGCGACTATAGTGATTATCTCTGTGCTTTTGCGGGATAGAAACTCCCCTATGTCCTTTTTCATCCGTATTACGTTTTAATAAAACTATAGATAAAATGTTTAATCCAAAATTAAGAAGAAAGAGAAGACAAAATAAAGGCTATGAATAAATAAGTGGATTGATAAAAAGAACAACACACTGTAATACAACAAAATAAAGAAGAAGAATGATACTAAAAAAGTGGACTGAAAGTGAAGGGATTAATGGATTTCACGAACCAAATTCTCAAAATCATCACGGGGAACACGTGCCTTGTTTTTCACCTTTGCCCTGTAATTGTATATCGTATTCACTGAATAACGAAGAAATTCCGCGATCTGAGAACTATCGTTTATTCCTAATCGGATCAGGGCAAAAATACGAAGCTCCGTATTCAATAATTCATCTATCTTCAAAACAATCCGCTCATCTTCCTGCAAAAGTGCATTAAATTGTGCTACAAAATCGGGAAACAGATGCAGGAACGCCATATCAAAATTCCTATACAATTCATCTAATTCTGCATCCAATGCCTTAGAGGAACGGGTAATTTTAGCAAGCTCTTCTATCTGTCCGGCACATACTTTCTTATTGACCATACGACGGTAACCGTCCAGCTTATCAATATAGGTGGAACAGAGCTTGATGAAACGCCCGATATATTCCTCTTTAATCTGATTTGATTCGGAAAGTTGCTGATTAGTCGACTGCAAACGTGCATTCATCTGATGCAATTCGCCATTCAGGACTTTCAACTGCCCATTTGTTTCCTGTAAATGGTTTCGTGCTTCCGACAGGCGTTTCATCTGCCGGTAAATATAAATAACGGCAGAAATCAACAACAATGTCAGTATACTGATCAAAGCCAGATAGGTCACCAACATCCGGTTCTTTTTCTCGATTGTTGCCTGATAATTCTTGTCGATCAGCGAAAGGATATCAGCGCTCTGCCAACTTCTCGAACGGGCCCGGAACCGGTTTGTCTCATCCCACGAAAAACGTATATAATGATAAGCGCGTTCTATATCGCCATCCTTAAGCAATAAATCAGCCAGCATCCACAAAGAAGCATGATCCGTAATGGCCGATTGTACATCTGAAAGAGAAGACAGGGCTAAATAAAGTTTTTCCTTCTCACGATTCCTCTCCTGACGATAGATCATGGCACGATGATAGGAAATCAGTGCATATTCCGGAGAACCGAAAGGAACTCTCGCCAACCTGGCATCATTTATCCGCAAAGCCTCTTCCGTGCGTCCGGCCTCACGTGAAGCAAGTTCTTGCAATTCGATCCGCAGGTCTACCCCTTCCGGCAGTATCCTAAATAAGGAATCGCGATAAGCAAGGGCTAAGTCTGCATATCGACGTATACTTTGCGGCTCACGGGAGTTCCCGGATATCTCCTTATAAACATGCTCCTTGCAAGCATAATAATCCTGAATAAGAGAAAGGGGCAACTGATCCCGCCGGATCTCTCCCAACAGATCGACAGCTTCCTGGTACATACCGGCTGTTGCAAGTAAAGAGGATAAAAGGAATGTACTCTTATACTCCCGCTCACAATCATGGAGCTTACGGGCTATCTCTATATTTTTACTCAGATAATGAATAGCAGAATCGCACATATAGGATTTATATTCCCGGAAAATACTATCATTCAACTGGTAAGCAGCAAGAGAGACAGGCGTAGCATTTACCGTTTTTTCTTTCAAGGCATGGATACGGGCTTCCCTCCTGTTTTTATATATCTCATGCCGGAGGATTGTCTGATCCAGACGGATCAATAATGAGTCAAGGTAATCTTCCGCAAAAGCCATATTTGCAGTAAAAAGCAACAACAGAATTATCCTCCACCTTTTTTCCATATCCTATCAGGCCTTACATCCGGCAGACAAATGTAAGACAAAAAAGCTTTTCCCCGGTCATCCGACCGGAGGAAAAGTAGTATGCGCCGGTTTCTGCTTCTTTTTTGCCAGGAAGTGATGCGCCATCATGGGGAAAAGCTCCAACAGCAAAACCTCTTTTTCATTTTCAGCCAGTTGGACACCAATCTCCTCTATTACGGGGTTCTCCTGCATCTCATAATCCGAAGGGTCATAGGGAACCTCGTCTCTCGACCCTGTGATCATCAAACGGAATTCCGGATCGACAGGAACAGGTGTCTTTCCATATTCCCCTTTAATCAAAGCAATAAACTGATAGGAAGGATGACTGTACAACGGACGGCCATTCAACTGATCCTGCGCACATGAGACAGCCTGTGCCGCAATAATCTGACTGGTCGGCGTCACCAGAGGCGGCAAGCCGGCATCCATACGTACCTGAGGGATCAGCGACATGGCTTTTTCCAGCAAATCCAGCTGGCCCAGTTGCTTCAATTGAGTAACCATATTCGTGTACATGCTTTCCGGTATCTGAGCCTTCTTGACCAATTCGTTCGGTTCGGGGAAACCGAAATATTCTTCTATAGCACGGCAGAAGATAAGCAAATCTTCTTCTTTATCTTTCCGGGCCGCATCGATCGCATCGTTAAAGAAGCGGTCGACTTCCGTCGGTATCTTATCCGTCAGCGGATTAAACGGTTTCGGCAATTGTTTTGCCATATCGAAAGAGGACAGCTCTTTCCGGATATTCAACAAATGAGCATTGATCTTCGTAATCACTTCCATATCAATATCCAGTTCGATGCCCATCTTCTTACAGAACACATAGATCAGTTCTACTGCCGGAGCCGCTGTTCCACCGGCAAAATACCAGATATTGGTATCGACAATATCCACCCCGTTGACAATAGCCGCCAAAACAGAAGCCAGACCATAGCCAGACGTACAATGTGTATGGAAATCAACCGGAACTTTCAGATGTTTTTTAAACAGACGCACAATCTCCGCACTTCTCTCGGGAGGAAGCAGACCGCTTATATCCTTGATCGTAATCATGTCCGCCCCTAAAGCTTCCAACTGAAGTGCTTTGTCCAGGAAATACTCATTTGTAAAAACAGGCTTATGCAGTGCGTGTCCATGCAAAGCGGCTTTGATTCTTTCGACAGCCGAATGATGCGGATCGATTGTGTAACAAACAGCACAATCGGCTATCCCGCCGAAACGTTTTACATATTTCACTGTCGATTTGATGTTTTCCACATCGTTCAGAGCATCAAATATACGCATGATATCCAATCCGGACTCAATGGAATTACGGCAAAAGACTTTGATTATCTTATCCGGATAAGGATCATAACCCAACAGATTACGTCCGCGTGAAAGAGCCGCCAATTTGGAAGTATTACCTATAGCTGCTTTTATTTTCTCCAACCGTTCCCAAGGATCTTCACCCAAATAACGCATGACAGAATCAGGTACAGCGCCCCCCCACACTTCCATTGCATAAAAACCGGCTTCCCTATAAAAAGGAAGTACTCTGTCTATTTGTTTCTGTGACATCCGTGTCGCGAAAGCAGATTGCTGACCATCCCGAAGAGTCAGATCGCGAATCAATAGTTTTCTTATCATACTCAATAAATTGTTTAGACCGTTCAGACTTAAATCTACCTTTATAACAAAAATTAAACTGTTTTGATTCAGATTACCGGGTTAAGAATAGCAAATGTTTATAAAAACGGGCACAACACATGACAAATAACAGAATGTTCATTATTTGGGTGTTTTGTAAACGAATTAATACGTTAAAATATATTACCCGCAAGGGTATTTTATTTTACATGGCATATTAATCTGATTTTCCCGGTAGGGCAGTGTCATTTTGATATATTGAAAAAAAGAAAAATAAGAGTATCTTTGGTGTCTATAAAAGCAAAAAATCAGAAACCTAATGGAATATTCAGACAACCCCAACATCTTTCGCAAAGCGGAAGAAACAGATATAGACCGGATTTGGCAAATCATCGAACAAGCAAAAGCGCAAATGCGCCGGCTTGGTAGCCAGCAATGGGACGAGAGTTATCCGGCCATCGAAAATATCCGGCAGGACATCCGGGACAGAAACGGGTATGTGATCTGCCGGGAAAACCGGGTTATAGCCTATGGTGTCGTATCTTTTGACGGCGAACCTGTATACGAGCAGATAAAAGATAAATGGTCGAACGACTTACCGTACCTCATCGTCCACCGCCTTGCTATCGCCGACGAGATGAAGCGGCAAGGTATGGCAAAACAGTTCATGTTAGAGGCCGAAGAAGTCAGCCGCCGGAAAGGAATCTATAATTTCCGTGTCGATACGAAATATGACAATGCTTATATGCTGCGGCTGATCGACTCGCTGGGATTCAACTATTGTGACGAAGTGTATTACCGGAACAACAGTGCCCGAAAAGCTTTTGAGAAAACAATCCGTCCCCATACTTATCCGATCGGGCTTAGCGGCTACACAATCCGGGAAGCGACTTACGAAGACGCCGGCATCATTTTCGAAGCGATCGACAAAAACCGGGATGATCTGCGCACCTGGCTCCCGTTTGTGGACAGTCTTCAAAGCGTGGCCGATGAACAACAATTCCTGCATCCGATACTGGCAACTCCTTATGAAAAACGCGATCCGGTATTTATACTGGAACATGAAACAGATATATGTGGGCTGGCCGGTTTCCACTTCTCCGATCCGTCCAATCATCGCACCGAAATCGGCTACTGGCTGCTCCCCGCCTATCGCGGCAAAGGGATTGTGACAAACGCAGTCCGTTACCTCTGTCAGTGGGCTTTTCATGAGCGAAACATTAATCGCATCCAAATCCGCTGTGCCGTCGACAACCATCCCAGTAACGCCATCCCCAAACGCTTAGGATTTACCCTTGAAGGAACGGAACGGGAAGGGGAATTGCTGCTGTCGGGGCAATATACGGATATCAATATATACAGTATTTTAAAAAGAGAAATAGAAGAATGGAACCAGAAATCCAATTAAACGAACACAACAAGGCGGAATATCCACCGATGCACACGGCCGAACATATTTTGAATCAGACAATGGTGCGTATGTTTAGTTGTCCGCGCTCGAAAAATAGTCACATCGAACGGAAAAAGAGTAAATGTGACTATGAGTTGGCGGAAGAACCGACTGCTGAAATGATGGCAGAGGTGGAACGCCGTATTAACGAAGTGATCGACCGGCATCTGCCTGTCACCATAGAGTTCCTCCCCAAGGCGGAAGCGGGAGCCATTGTCGATCTTAGTAAATTGCCGGAAGATGCAAGCGAAACATTGCGTATCGTCCGGATCGGCGACTACGACGTTTGTGCCTGTATCGGTACACATGTCGGTAATACATCCGAAATCGGACATTTCAAGATGCTCACCTACGATTATGCCGACGGACGATTGCGCATGCGTTTCAAATTGACAGAATAAATAATATGCCGATATGTAAATGTGCCAATATGCCAATTGAGGGAAATTTCCTGTTCATTGGCATATTGGCACATTCGTCATATTGGCACATTATTCACCTTGATCGTACCTCTTTCCTCATAAACGAGACATACGACAAGCCAAAGCAGACAACCGTTGCTGCAACCAGCCCTGTCAACTGAGGCCAGACAACCAAAAGGCTCTGTCCCAAAGGTAGCGGACTGGGGATTGCACCATGTACCTGCTCCATCGTCAGCGGACCAAGGCTGCGCACCGAAGGCATCAGCAACGTCATGGTTGCCTCATTGAACAATTCGCTCGGGGCAAAACGCAGCAGATTCAGCATAAACCGCTGGTAGGCAATCACCTGATAGTCGGATGCCCAGGCCGAAGGGCTCAACGCCTTCCCTACCAGATTCACGATCATATTATAGAACACGCTGAAAAACAGCCATATCGCCACACAGGCCAGCGCCGAAGTCGCCGCCTGCTTGAAACGGATTGAAAAGAAGATTGACAGGTTCAACCAGAACGCCACATAAAAAAGGCTCACGATCAGGAAGAAGACCACCCGCATGAACTCTTCAGCCGTAGGCGGAATCCCGATCGCAATCAACCCGAACCCCATCACCAGGAAACCCAGTACAAACAACATGATGCCAATCACGATCAAAGCCGCCACAAACTTGGCATTAATCAGGTAATCCCGGTGGATCGGCTGGGACAGGATGCGGCTCAACGTCCCCTTGTTCTGTTCCGAGTTGATAGCGTCGAATCCTAACGAGATACCCAGCAAAGGTCCCAGGAAGCTGATAAACACGACAAACGAAGGCAGCGTCCCATCCGATACCGTGAATAGTTTCAGGAACAGGAAAGCCCCGTCCGGATCATTCGGCTTTATCGCCTCGCGGATATTTGTCAAAGCCGTATATAAAGACCCCATGCAAGTCAGCGCAATGATAACGATCAGGATGATAAAGCGCCAACTTCTCACATAATCGGTTATTTCCTTATTGACAATAACCCAGAAAGGATGATTCGTATTACTCATGGCCATGCCCTCCTCCGAAATACTGGTTATAGATAGCGTCAAGCCCATGCTCGGTCTTGTGCAAATCGTTCAGTTCAACTTCCGCCAATAACCGGCCACCGTCAAACAACCCGACACGGTCGCACACCTGCTGCACCTGGTTCAGATGATGGGAAGAAAACAGGACGGTCAGCCCCTCTTCCCGGCTCAGTTGCAGGATCAGATCCATAAACTCTTGTACACCGGCCGGATCGATACCCGAAGTCGGTTCGTCCAGGATGATCACTTCCGGGCTCTTGATCAACACGTCGGCCAGCCCGAGGCGCTGCCGCATCCCTTTGGAATATTTGCCGGCCTTCTTGTCCGCCTCTTTTGCCAGGCCGACCCGTTCGAGCAGCTGTCCGGCCTTGGCACGTCCCTCTTTCTTTCCGATACCGTTCAGAGCTGCGGTGTAAAGAAGGTTCTCGATACCTGTCATGTCTTCGTAAAAGCCTACATCTTCAGGCAGGTAGCCGACCTTTCGCTTGACATCGACCGGATGAGTTGTAGAATTGATGCCACACACATTGACCGAACCCGAAGTCGGCTCCGTCAGTCCTAACATCATCAGGATAGTTGTCGATTTTCCTGCCCCGTTAGGTCCCAGCAGCCCAAATATTTCGCCTTTGCGGATATTCAGGTTCAAGTCATTCACAGCAGTAAAGTTCCCGTACTTCTTCGTCAAACCGGTAAGTTCGATCACATACTGGCACATCGCTTACCTCCTTCCATATTTACGGAACAGATAATAAACGCCACCCAGTACGATCACAATAATCAGAACTCCTAACCATCCGTAAATCATCGGCGTGCGGACAGAGATCCGGAATTCGGCAGTCGTATTCACCTCCGGCGTCTTCGCGGTCATCTTGGTTACATAATCGCCCGGAAGGGCTTTTTTGGAGGCTTTTATCGTCGCCGTCACGTTAGTCGTACTGCCGGCTGTCATTTTCTCTATTTTAGCAGGTTCGAAAGTCACTTCCCAATCGACCGGCTTGCTGGCAGACAGCTGCACATCCTTCAACTCGGCAGATCCGTTATTACGCACTACCAGGTCGATACGCTTCGTATCCCCTGCCGTAATATCCGTACTCAACAGGCCACGCGGAGTGGTCAATTCTATATCGTATGAGCCGGTAATAACAACCTCCAGCTCTATATCGGCCGAAGTCGAACTGGTTGTCGCATGAATCGGTATTTTATAACTGCCGGCCTGTACGGTTGCAGACGGGGTTATGTCGATACTGATATTTTCCGTCGCATTAGCCTCCACCTGAGCAGAAGTGGCCTGCTTACCGCCCACTCGGAACGTCACGTTCCATCCTCGCGGAGCTTCCGCCATCAGCGCATAAAGTTGCTGGTCGGCTGTCTGATTCTTCAGCGTGGCACTGAAATTAAAAGTTGATTTTGAATTGCCCTGCATATTGGGCTGCTTTGTCGTAAAATCCGTCTGGTAAGTTCCCTGCTCGGAGACGGTCACCGTCAACGGCAGTTCGACCACTCCGGGAGCAGTCACCGTAAAATGATATGTCCCCTTATTAACCTTAAACGGAACGTCCACTTTCAATGAGAAATTCTTTTTTTCACCTGGCAGGACGGATATCTGGCTCACCGTCCAGCCGCCGGCCTTCATCTCATATTTCCACCCCCGCGGCATTCCTTCCACAAGGATAGAAGCATTCTTCACTTCGTCACTGTTATTAATGACGTCAACACTGTAATTGATAGACTCTCCCGGCGGAACCGCAATCTGAGTGTAGGGAGTGTACAACATCACGTTTTTCTCTGCGCCGTTTGCGCGTGTACTCATCACAAATAATACAAGTACGAGTACAAGTAGTAAATTAAGATGATTAGTTCGCATTGTTATAATAATTTTCTCACAAATAATTATCAATAGGCGGTGACAAATATATAAGTCTTCCGTATTACTGACTATTAAAAGTTACAAAAAAAAATTATTACAATATCCCCCCTTCTTCCTCTATTCCTGAATTTGATCTTTCCGGCTTTGTCTAATATCATTTTATATAGAAATTGGTTCTTCGTCACTTTTGGTGGTAAAAGATGTTATAACGCAATAAAGATAGAAGGCATTTATTGTGTTATTTGCCTGATTTTTTTAGTATTCTACTATAGTTTAAAAGTTGCAGATGTGTAATTATAGTAGTAACTTTATAGTTATTCAAGTCAATAAGTTACAAAATGATTCACACATCTGCAACGACCAAAGATAGCCTAAAAAAATGGAGTATTGATCCATTGCGTCAAATAAGTAAAAGCGTCAAGGTGCATTTTCGTCAAAGTGGCTTGTTAGTCCATGAATTTAAAGTGTCTGATTCTTGTTATATTGTATCTGCCAGCACGTTGAATTCCTGCTCCTCTTGTCCAGACTGTGGAAGTCTCTGTTTCCATGTTCATAAGTACTATATACGTACATTGGCTAGTCTGGAACTTTTGGTTGTTCGGTGTATCATAAATTGCGATGCCGTTACTACTATTGTAGGTCTCTGGCATCCGATCATGATACGGGCCGACCGGTGGCTGTCTTTAATTCCCGTTATGGAACAGAGTTAAACCGGTGGCTCAAGGATAATTCTCAAATTAGCCTGGTCACACGTGACGGTTCACATGATTACGCACGTGCAATATCGGAGAATCTTCCACAAGCCGTGCAAGTCTCCGATCGCTTTCACCTGGTAAAGAACCTGTTCGGCGGAGTGATTGATTCCATTCAAAAGATGTTATATCAAAGTAACGGAAAACAGCCTTACCCATATCCCACTGCCGGAGAAGCGTATGAATATATGTTTAAAGCCCTTTGTGGTATAAGTGAAAAGACGCACCGGGAACAGGTGAATAACTATCTGAAAATAAAGAAAATGATATCGGAAGGAGTTACTACCACCGTCACCGAGTGTGCCATCTGTCCAGTCTTCCACCTTTGCCGCGTCAAAGGTGATGCCGTTCGCTTTCAGGGTGGCCGTGTAAGTGTATTGTTTGCCGGAGGCAAAACCGCTTGTCAGATAGGTTAATTCTGTTGTATACGTCCGCACTACTCCACTTGTTTCAGTGGCGTTCTTTACTTTGACCCTTAAAGTGACTGTCGGGACAGGCTTACTATCATTCTGGCCAGCCAATGGAGGCATGATATAAGAGACAGTGGTTTTACCGTCTGCTACTGCTGCGCAAGTCATTTTTTTCGCAGCATCAGCATTGGTGTACACGGATGTTGCCGCAGTTATTGTTCCGTCCGACAGCTACATCAAGCATGTGCTCCCAGAATCCGGAGGCAGAATCTTGGCAGAATCGCTATCTGCCCAGCTATCCAATATGATTCCGTTCGCTGATGCTATATTAATGACTATCATTACGGCCTTTCTTTCAAAAGTCAATTCTACGTTTTGCGCTGTGGCAGTTCCGTTAATAGTAGCATCTTTCCCTACATAAAGATAGTTGGAGTCGTTTGAGGCAAGAAAATTACCGTCTGTAAAATTAAAATCAGGAAATGAGATGCCCTGACTATTTATTAATGTGTCTATTGCAAATGCACGAATCTTATAAGAACCTTTAGCCAGATAGATCGTATCACTTGGATCTATGGTCAAATTACCATTTGCTCCTACCGTATATTCCTTACACGCAAGAGTGTCTGCCTTAAAATCTGATTCGCTCGATTTATAAACGAATATCTTCGTTTTTATTCCTTCCCTCATCGTTGAAGCTGGAGTCGTCTCCCCCTTCGTCTGCACCAAATCGATCCCCCCGCTAAATGTGACAGGATATAAGGTATTGTCGTCAGCCATGTCCGGTATCTCGGTCGCTTCCTTGGTACAGCTTGCGGCGCTAAGGAGAAGGGCGGTTGTTAGTAAAATGTGATTTTTGTTGTTTTATTTATTGTTTATTTATTATTCATTTGAGGGTCTGAAATCTATGTTTCCACCGGGGACTTCCTCCCAGCTTGTAACAGTAGCCGTGATCGTGACTGACGGATTCGCGACCGGCGGGACCACTGGCGGTATTACAGGAGGGATCGGAATATCCGGTTCGTCCAGATCATTCGGGATATCCGGTGGCGTAGGCGGATCGGGAACATCCGGAGTGTCCGGTCCCACCGGCAGGTCGAGCGAGCCGATCACGATGTCGATATTGTAAGCGACATTGCCTTCCGAACCGCTGCCTTCAAAATGCACGGGGAGACCGGTGTATGACAGGTCATGCTCCGGGTTGTTATCCCGCGTCAGCACAATATCGACCGTCAACTCCGTACGGGGTTGTACCAACAGGTTACTGTTAAAGATGCTTTCTGTCGAGATTTCCATGCCGGTTTCCGTCTCTGCCTCATACAATACCAGCTTCGGCGCTTCCGCCCCGAACAACACAGTTCACCGCTTGACAATTCGAGCCATGCCTCTCGGGAAGAACCTTCCAAGCCGGCGAATTTCAAGTAATAGGTTTTTGGCCAGGCGAACCGTGATTTTCAGCAGCGACAATTGATGGGAAAACGAAAACAGGCTATCCTGCCTATCGAAAGGATTCACCAATGAACCGGACTGTGCCTTTGTCGTTATTATGTCAGTCTCCCCATCAAGATGGTACTCGACAAGACCGTCTTTCACAAGACCTTTCGGATAGTAACCGGTCAGATACACTTCCGAACTGTCTGCCGGATAATAGCGTTCCGGTACAAATGTGATTTCGGAGTCTGTAGCGACTGCCTCCCATATCTCGTCAAATTGCAGGGTGCTGCTCCCTTTGGCCACGTTGAGAGCTGTGCTGTCGAAGTTTTCGATTGCCGCACGGCTCAATAGCTGTGTTTTCAGCCGGATGGGAACCGTAGCTGCCGGTGGGACGGAATCAGGAACCGGAACCGGCGGCGTAGGCGAACCCGGTGGCGCAGGTTCGTCTGATCTGCAGCAACCGGTTAAAAGACAAATGCTACCGATCACCATTATATAGAATAGTATATTCCGAATTCCAGTCATTCTGTTTTTTAGCTTTACCCCTTTGATTTTCATGTTTGACGTACCTTATTTATGAAATAAGGTCTCGCCTCTTTTCCAATCAGTTTTTCGATCTTGTGGGATACTTTTTCATTCGCTTTAATGATCTCTTCGGGGGCAAGACGTGCCAGGTAATTACGGGTCATTTTCTCTGTCGTATGTCCCAATGCCTGGCTGATCACACGGATCTCGACATGGCATCTATAGGCTTCCGAGGCCCAGGTATGCCGGAACACGTAGCTGGTTAGCG
>URZO01000120.1 GCA_900552465.1 uncultured Parabacteroides sp.
ATGTTGGTAGCCTCCGTAATGCCGGCGATGCCGTTGCCCTGCGCGAAAGCGGAGGAGATGGCGGCAAAGAGAAATGCCGCCGGAAGAAGAATCTTGTTCTTTCTCATAACTCGATAATGTTTGAATTGTGGCGCGGGGATGGATAGGCCCCGCACCGGGTTAAACTTCTTGATTCGGATTTTTTCAGTGGTTCGCGGGTAACCTCATGCGCTACCCGTAGTCTTTTTCTTTCATCGTGATGTCATTATGGGGTTAAACAAACTCACGGACGTCGAAACCCGTGGGAACCGAACCCTGCGGAGATGGGCTTTCCGCAGACCTCTCGGACATACGCCGGTGAAAGGCCGAGAGGTAGGTGTCGATCAGGGATTTTACCCTGTCGTTCCCGTCGGGGCGGCCCGAAACGATGACCTCGAACATGTCGGTCTGTTTCAGGCCCAGGAGGACACGTCCCGTTTCCTCCCTTTGCTCGTCTGTTGAAGGTGGATCATGTACCACGTGGCGGTAGGCTTCGCCCATCTGTTCAAAACTAACCCCCTGGGCAAGCGAGCGGCCCAAAAGGGGCAGCTCTTCGGTGTCGTCTTCATCCTCGTCATAATCCGACTCCTCCGCGTCCGCATCCGGGAAAGATTCATCGTACAGCGGAAAGTCGATTTCCAGAGGTTCGTTAGGCTCCCCCTCGGGAGCGACACCGAACACTTCATCCAGGTCTTCCGGCGGAATCTGCCGGGGGTGTTCGGGTACATTCGTGGGCACAAATATATCGGCTTTTTCCGTAACTTTTTCAGTTTCAGATTCTACGGCAGCTTGTGGCCGGGAGTGGCGCGGGTCGAGGACAAAGCGGCTCCTGCCGATGATCTCCTGTCGGCAGGGAGTGTCTTCGGCAACGATCCCGTCTGCCGGTTCGTTGCGTTCCATCCGCCGCAGGCGGAAAAACGCCCACAAGGCATACCCCACGGCAAAGAGGGGCAGCAGCCACAACGCCCCGTTCATCGCTCCTCCGCTTTGGGTTGCCGGGAGGCCACGGCCTCACGCTCCTCGAAAAGCCGCTCGATGGTTTCCCGGTTATCGTCCAGGTGCGCCTTGAGAACCTTGTCCACGTAGGCCGTGATCGTCACGTCGCCACGACCGATGACACGGGTGATCTCGCGGATACGCTCGTGATACGACGGACGTATCTTCACGTGCTTGTTACCGGCGAAAGGCAGCCGCAGCAGGCAGATGTAACGGGCCAGGTACTCGGCCTCGGGGGTGGGGACAGTCCCCACGGCGACCTCCCCCGAAGGGCCGTCGGGGACGATAAGGGTTTTCATCCTGCGCCGGTAGCGGCACACGCGGAAGATGAAGGGCACGGCGACGCAAAGGACGGCCGCCAGGATAACAGATAAAATAATTGCTTTGTCTGACATGATGGATTGTTTTTAATAGGTTGTAAATATTGGGTTCATAACTAAAAAATATCGGAGTTCCGTTTCTTGTAGAGTTCCGAAATTTCCTCCTGATAGGTCGCGAAATGCTGCTCCAGCACATTGTCCAGGTAGCTATACAGCGAGAGTTCGTTCTTACCGATAACCTGCACTATCCGGGTTATACGCTCGTGAAACTCCTTGCGGATATACACCGTTTTACCGCTTCGGGTATTGGAGGGGGCGTTCCGGATAAAAAGACGCTCGTAATCCTGGCCTTTCCCTCTTCGGCGGCGTCCCTCCTCTTTCGTAGCCGACGAGGAGGCGGCCTCGCCGGACGGTTCCGATAGAGCCGATGCCTCCTCCTCTTTTTCCGGCGTGTAAGGATGTAATGGCCGGTTTCGGCTTTTGGCCTGGCTGATGATGAAGGAAGCGTCCAAACCGTCGTCATGTTCTTTTCCGCTCATGAGATCCTACTTTAACAGTTCGATCAATTCATCCACGAGTTTATCCAGGTTGCTGCCCCGGATCAAAGAACGGTCTGCCGGGAAGAGCGTGGAGCGGAAGACAGAGCGACGGCTGGCGTTCTGCTCACGACGAAAACGCTTGGTGTCAGGCAGGAAGGTCTTCAGAACAGGAAGATCCAACTCTTTCATTACCGCCTCGTAAACCTGATATAATTCTGTCTTTTCACGCCCGTCCACCATGTTCCATAGCATATACAGCCCTTTCATCCGGGACTTCTCGCGGCCCATGATATGCTCCTTTACCACAACCGCGTAATTCAGGGTGCTTTCCATGACAACCCGGTCGGCACTGATCGGGGCGACGAGATAATCCATTCCGGCCAGGGAATGAATCAGATCCTCGTTATTGATCGTACCGGGAAGGTCGAAGAACACATAATCGAAATCACCTTGCGGCAGGAGGTAGTCGGCATCGGCCAACGCCTCTTTCGTGTTGCTTTCCACGACAGGATAGGCTTTCTTTTGAAGCCGGGTGAATTGTTCGTAAGCTAACCTCTTGTAATGCTCGTCTTCGAGGGCAAGCTTCAGGTCACGTTCCCGCATCTCCACGATGGAGTGTTGGGGATAATCGCAGTCGATGACCGCGACATTGAAACCCTTTACATAGTGCAGGTAAGAGGCTGCCAGCACCGTGAGGGTGGTTTTGCCCGCTCCGCCTTTCTGGGTGGAGAAGGCCACGAATTTCGTTTTCTCTTTCATTGTTCCATGCGTTTTTAGTTATACAATCGGGTAATCGTTCATCTCTTCACGTATCCGGGCAAGTGACGGCATGAGATTTTATGCAGGTATGCCGGCACGCATATATGCTGGTGCGCTGGCAGGCTGTTACGCCGGTATGCCGGTGCATGGGCGCGTGTCCGATTTTATACTCATGCACAACCGCATTTGCTTATCCGGACAAAGACCCGCTTTTTCCTCTGCACACGGTGTTTTCTGCATCCGTCCGCACGTGTGCGGACAGGGGGGTGTGTCATTGCCCGTATCCGTTCTCACGTGCAAAGTAAACCCTTAAAAACACGGGTTGTATGCTCTTTTTCCGCTATGGCCGCGTGTGGCGTCAAAGTGGACGCAAGTGGCGTAATCGTTTATGGCACAAGTGATTGAATAGGTCGGTATCTTTGCCTCGTGAACGATCCCGACGCTAATGAAGCCGTCCTTGCCCCGTTTTACGGCGGCTCTTTCAATATTCTGTCCGCGAGCGGGCAGAAGGTATTTGCAAAGGGCAAATAGCAAGCTGTGTTTTCTGCTGCACGATTCTCGTTTTGCAGCAGAAAACAGCTTGCCCGCAAGGGGGAGAAAGCACCTCCGGAGTCGGTGCTTTTCAGAAAGGCGGCAAGCCGCGAAGGGATCGGAATTTTCAGGAACCGGGAGGCTCTGGCCTCTCCTTAAAATTTCGATGCGATGGAAAAGAACAGAAAGCCCCGAGGGGGCAAAGGGGGACGACCCGCGAAAAACGACCCGGCCGTTTACCGCTTTTCGGTAAACTTTTCAGCCGTGGAACATGCCCGTTTCCTCGACCTTTACGAGCAGTCCGGGCTATTGTCCAAAGCCGCTTTTATCAAAGCGAGAGTGTTCAACGAGGCGTTCCGGGTGGTAAAGACCGACCGGGGAACGCTCGAATACGTGGCGAAGCTGACCGCTTTCCACGCCCAATTCCGTGCCATAGGAACGAATTATAACCAGGTGGTGAAGGAGCTGCACGCGCATTTTTCCGAGAAGAAAACACTCGCGCTGCTCTATAAACTGGAGAGAGCGACACGTGAACTGGCGGCCGTCGGGCAGCAGGTCGTGTCGCTCTCCGAAGAGTTCAAACAACGATGGTAGCCAATATCACCACCGGAAAAGACGTGTACGGCGCGCTGGCGTACAACCAGGAGAAAGTCAATCGGGGCGACGGGAAGGTACTGCTGACCCACATCGTGAGGGAGCCGGTGGATGGGCGCTTCAACGTGGCCGCGACGGCAGAAGACCTCCTGCGCTGGATGCCCTCGCACTACCGGACGGAAAAACCCGTCGTGCACGTGTCGCTCAACCCGGCTCCCGAAGACCGCCTCGACGACGGGCAACTCGCGGAGATAGCCGGGGCCTACATGGAGCGCATGGGCTGGGGAGGACAACCTTATATCGTATTCAAGCATACCGACATCGGACGGGAGCATATCCATATCGTGTCGGTGCAGGTGGCCCAGGACGGGCGCAAGATAAACGACAGCAGGCGCAACGAACGCAGCGTGGCCGTTACCGAGGAACTGGAACGGGAGTACGGACTGCATCCCGCCAAAGGGAGAAAGCGGGAGAAAGGGCAAGGGATCGTCCCCGCCGATTACACGCGGGGCGACCTGAAACGCCAGGTGGCAGCGGTAATAAACCCGGCCGTGGCGACATACCGCTTCCAGACCCTCGGCGAGTTCCGGGCATTGCTGTCCCTATATAATATAGGTATAGAGGAAGTCCGGGGAGAGCGGAACGGAACCCCCTACCGGGGATTGCTCTACACGCTGCTGGACGAGAACGGGGACAAGGCAGTGGCCGCGCCGCTCAAATCCTCACTGTTCGGTAAAGAGGTCGGGTATGACGGGCTGGAACGGCACATGGAGCGCAGCGCCGAACGGTTCGGGAAGGACGACACGAGGAGGCAAATCCGTGGCCGGGTCGATAAAGCGCTTCGGGGAGAACCCACGGAGGAAGAACTGCGCGAACGCCTGCGGGGAGCCCGGGTGGATCTCTACATACGACGCAACGAAAACAGCCGCATCGTGGGTGTGACCTTCATTGACCACGAAACACGGACGGTCGTGAACGGATCACGGCTGGGAAAGGCATACTCGGCCAACGCCTTCGAGCTGCGCTTCGGCGGAAAACGGAATCCCGGGGAAAACACGAGGGGCTTGTCCCCGAAACAAGCGCCTGCCGGACGGGACGGGCAACGGAAGCGGAATACCTCACGACGGAGGAAAGTATAACATCTCAATTATCATTCATTTATTAAATCTTACGGTTATGCAACAGGAAGACGACCTTCGGGGTCTTGCAAAAACAATGGATTTCATGCGGGCATTGAGTATCTTGTTCGTGGTTATCAACATCTACTGGTTCTGCTACGGGCAGATACGGGAATGGGGAATCAATATCGGCGTGGTCGATAGGATTCTGCTGAACTTCGACCGCACCGCGGGGCTGTTCCGGAATATACTATGGACGAAACTTTTCGCCGTCGTGTTCCTCGCCCTTTCATGCCTCGGGACAAAAGGAGTAAAAGAGGAGAAAATTACCTGGCGGAAAATCACGGCATCGCTGGCCACGGGAGGCGTGCTGTTCTTCTTCAACTGGTGGCTGCTGGACTTGCCGCTGACGGCAACGGCGAACGCGGCTTTCTACATACTGACCCTATCGGCCGGGTATATCTGCCTCTTGATGGGCGGCGTGTGGATGTCCCGCCTGCTGAAGAACAATCTCATGGATGACCCTTTCAACAACGAGAACGAATCATTCCAGCAGGAAACACGCCTGATCGAGAACGAGTACTCCATAAATCTGCCGACGAAATTTTACTATAACAAACAGTGGAACAACGGGTTCGCCAACGTCGTAAACCCGCAAAGGGCTTGCATCTGCATGGGAAGCCCGGGCAGCGGGAAGAGTTATTGTGTTGTAAACCAGTTTATTAAACAGCAAATCGAAAAGGGCTATACCCAATACATCTATGACTACAAGTTTCCCGATCTTTCGGAAATCGCCTACAACCACCTGCTGAATCACCAGAAAGGTTACAAGAAAATCCCGACTTTCTACGTCATAAATTTCGACGACCCGCGCCGCTCGCACCGCTGTAACCCCATTTACCCGGACTTCATGACCGATATTTCGGACGCCTACGAGAGCGCCTATACCATCATGCTCAACCTGAACCGAAGTTGGGTGCAGAAGCAGGGCGATTTTTTTGTGGAAAGCCCCATTATCCTTTTCGCGGCCGTGATCTGGTTCCTGCGCATCTACGACAACGGGCGGTATTGTACCTTCCCGCACGCCATCGAGTTCCTGAACAAGCGGTACGAGGATATTTTCCCGATTCTGACATCCTACCCGGAACTCGAAAACTACCTCAGCCCCTTTATGGATGCCTGGCTCGGAGGCGCTCAAGACCAGCTCCAGGGCCAGATAGCATCGGCCAAAATTCCGCTTTCCCGCATGATTTCGCCCCAGCTATATTGGGTCATGTCGGGCGATGACTTCACGCTCGACATCAATAACCCGGACGATCCCAAGATACTCTGCGTGGGGAACAATCCCGACAGGCAAAACATTTACGGAGCGGCTTTGGGATTGTATAATTCCCGGATTGTCAAGCTCATAAATAAGAAAGGCCAGCTCAAATCGGGCATCATCATCGACGAGCTGCCGACAATCTACTTCAAGGGACTCGACAACCTGATCGCCACGGCCAGAAGCAACAAGGTCGCCGTGCTGCTGTGCTTCCAGGATTTTTCACAGTTGAAGAGGGACTACGGGGACAAGGAGGCCGCCGTCGTGATGAACACGGTGGGCAACATCTTCTCCGGGCAGGTCGTAGGTGAAACGGCCAAAACACTCTCGGAACGGTTCGGTAAGGTATTGCAGAAGCGGCAGAGCATGACGTTGAGCCGCAGCGACAAATCGACATCCATATCCACGCAGCTGGACAGCCTGATCCCGGCCTCGAAGATCTCGACGCTCACGCAGGGAATGTTCGTCGGGGCCGTGGCGGACAATTTCGACGAACGTATCGAGCAGAAGATTTTCCACTGCGAGATTGTCGTGGACAACGAAAAAGTGAAAGCGGAAACGGCCCGGTACAAGAAGATACCACAAATTACCGACTTCACGGATGAGAATGGGACGGATCACATGAAACAGGTCGTGCAGGAAAACTACGAACGTATCAAGGCAGAGGCCGGCCGCATCGTCGCCGAGGAGCTGGAACGTATCAAGAACGACCCGGTGCTTTGCAAGCTCCTGCCGGAACAGAACTAAATGAACACAAACACCCCGCAAACACCCTCCGTTACCTTAACGGGGGCTGTTTCCTGGTTTTATAACCGCACAGCTGGTGTTTTGGAGCATAAAGTAGTGATTATGTGAACGGAAAACATTATTTTTGTGTTCGGAATCCTTTTAATTATAAGTATGACAGTTACCGATATATACGAAGCAATGAACAGCAAGGCGGAAACGTTTTTCGAGTGGTTGCAGGCTCACCCGCAATACGGGTTGCTGTTTGGTGTCGGGTTGCTTGCCCTATGGCTTGCAGGGTTGCTGTTCCGTTGGAAATGGGCGTGTCATTGGCAGTTTAACAGCAAACTGTGGTTATTTGACGATTGCAAGCCTGAAACACGCCGCAGGGTTCAGATTGTGTTGGTCAGCGTTCTGATTATACTTATATTGGTTGGTTTCTTTGTATGGAGATAACGGTATGGAAAAGGACAATCGCAAATACCGGATCTGCTTCATCGACTATATGTGGTATGTAGCCGAGATATGGCACGAAAGGGAGCGTACCAATCTCAACGGACGTATGCTACTGTTTTGGTGCTGGCTCTTCGTCCTACTCATACCGCTTGGGTTTCCACCGATATTGCGCCTTTTCGGCTGGATGATTGGTTTGGCCATAGTGATTCCTCTCTGCTTTCTTCCCGATTTATTCTGCAAGCTACGCTATACAGCCGGACGGCGTGAAGCGCTCCGTGAACATTACGGGAAGATGAAACATCCCGGCAGGAAGCTCGCCAAAATAGTTCTTATCGCTATCGCCCTGATCGTGGCAAATGTAGCGCTGATGTTCCACCTCGGATTTATACATTGGGCATGATGAAACGGCAGGAGAATAAGCAACGGTTTTATCTCTGGGATTACCTCTGGTGGATGGGGGAGAAATGGAAGCAGGCAAGACGAACAGGCAGGGTCGATGGCGAAATGATGCTCTCGATTTATATCTTCGCTCTTTTGATATTCCCTATGATGACTGTTACTATCCGGCTTTTTCCAGGTGTGTCGGCATTGTTGCCATGTGTCGTTTTTAGCATTGTCACATTTGCCGTTATGTCGCTCGTCAGCAGGATTTACAAATGGCGAGGCAAAGCAGTGATGTCTCACTATGCCAAGTGCAGGTTTAACGAACTCCTTGCGGTTCTGTTATTTTTCCTTGCGATGGCCATTATCTGCTTTATGATGTATCTTCTTGACAAAAAGTGATACATACTTTGATACGGACTCCGGGCCGTTATATCGAATGGTCTAACTCGATGTACCAGTTTCCCTTGATGGGCTTGTAAAGCGTGGTGTCGTTGTACGTCCTGCGGTAGATCTCGTTCAGGTCGCCATGTTCGGTGATACGGATATTCCGACGGCTTCTCAATCCGGGATCGTAAACGAAACTCTTGGACGTTCCGGCATCCACGATGCCGTGGGAGTAGTACGGCATAACGAGGCTCACATATACCGAATCTGCCGTTCCCCATTCCCTGCGATCAACAAGGATAAAACCGCATCCAATCTCTGATAACAGGGAGTCGAGTAGGATTCGCTCCGGCTTCAACAGTCCATATACCGGGATGTCTTGTTCATCATTCGTTTCATGGGATGTATCGCTTTGCTCCATTGAATCAAGTATAATAACCTCTTCCGGAGAAAGCGGCGGGTAGTGAAAACTACCTTCTGAACTCTCTGCCATGATTTCGTACACCTTACGGAACGCCACCTCGTGCGTGGTGAAATGGCGTATCATTTCCTCGTCCGACGGCGGCATGGGAGGCTCTCCGCAGCTTACGGCAAGCAGGATTACAAATAACAGGATTATGACTGGTGTTCTCATTTTCTAATGTTTAATGTTCTGTGGCTAACCAATCTTGTTTAGGGAGTTGAGCCATTTGTTAATAGCATCCAATCTGTTATTCTGTTTAATGGTATCTTCATTTCTACATAATTTGATTTGCCGAATAACAGAGTTCTGCATAATTGAATCGGATTTGAAAAGCAGTTCTAAAACGGCTTCATAACATTTGGAATATCTGGACAATTCATCCAATATATTTGCGTCTTTTAGAATATACAGGTTGAAATTGTACACAAATGACTTGTAACTGAAAATCTCCGACTGTAATGCTGCTGCATCAAGACAAGTATAAAACAATTCCTTATCGTGCTGATATAGCCACATATAATCAGATGGGTTCAGGTTGTAGTGCAATAAAGTTTCCGAACGGACAAATGGAAGCCCCGTATTTGAGCCTACCAGATAACGGTATGTCTCATTGACTATTGACTCAACTATTTCAATGGATTCTGATTGTTTGTCCGATTCCCGTATTTCTGTAAATGTATCGGCAATAAGAACTTCCACATCCTGCGATTTGTAATATATACCGTTTTTTTGCCAGCGGAATCTACGGATATATTCTTCAGAAGTCGGACAACAGAACAGTAAAGTATTTAACAATCGGTTCAGATATATTCGCTTATCTGGAATATGACAACGGTGTAACCCTATTATGGAGCCATAAGCGTATAGCTTTCCAAACTCGTTTTCCTCCGAATTTGAATTTTTAGGCATGTAATACAACCGCACAATATTGGAAATGAAATAATATATATCAAGATATTTCAATGTATCAGCCGATTCTCCATATTTGTTAAGTAAATGCCGCTCCAGTTTCTCGCCATACCATAAGTAGCCATCGGGATTTATTTGAAACAACCGATGAAACTTAGGTCTTGATAATGAAAAGTTCTTGTTTCTACTTTTCATTCGTTCCAGTAAGGCGACAATAATTCTATTCGTTATATCCATAGCTGTAATGTTTGGTGGCTAACCGACCTTTAAGGGGAGGTTGAGCCGCTTGTTAATCGTCTTTATTGGATTGAATGTATTATTAAAGATACTTCGTCTTTTTGATAAAGATAAGTTTTTATTATACAAGATGTTTTTTGTAATGATAAAAAAACTTTAACCGACGCTTCACAATAGGGAGACAAAGAATCAAATAGGACTAATTCAGTAGAATCCCATTTTACTTCAACTTCTTCTATCGGTTCTGCCCCAGTTACTATATCATTCTCCAGAAGTTTTTCCACCGTTAGATAATCGGGAGCATACTTCCAACGAATTATTAAAATTGCTCCATCTTTATTTACTATGCGTGTAGCCATCGGTTCATCTCCCATTACCAATAAGACATGATTGTCTATATAGATTTTCCCCAAGTAATCTGTTACGCTACATATAGCATTGTAGTTTTCTTGACCCTTCCATTGATGGGCATATTGTTGCTCAACAATGACAAATGGGCTTCCTGATGTTTCAATCCAATTATTCATATTTTTCTCAGCGATTAATGTTTGGCAGCGTGCCGCTTGTTCAGTCGGTTTGCTGTTTGTTATCGTTGTTAAAGAATCTTCTTACATCATAATTTGCGATAGTTCTTGCCAATGATTTAGGAGATACTCCATAGTTATTTTTTATATCGGGATTAGCCCCATTTTTCAAAAGTTGTTCGATAAAGAAGCCATCTCCACGGTATCGCATAACGGCTTCCCATAAAGGAGTATTCCCATTTACATTTTGTATATCCAAATCTGCATTGCTATTCAGGAGTATTTCAAAAATATCTTGTAGCTGACACTGAACAGAAAGATATAATGCAGTCCGTCCGTCTTTTCTTTTATCATTTATATCCAATCCTTTTTTTATAAATTCGGATATAATCACACCTGCTGGATGTACAATACTATCATAGTTCATTATATAATAATGAAGTAGATTACTGCCATATTTGTCTTTACTTTTTATGTCATAATCTATTAGAGTCTGCATGAACTTATTTGAGTTATCACTCAATAATTCAAGTTTCATATCTTCTATTGTTCTCATTTCTTTGATTCTAATGTAAACAACGATAATGTCCAGTGGATAATCGACCTTTAAGGGAAATTATCCGTTTGTTAGTCGCTTTATTCTGCAATATAAGTTTCCAAATATTGAATACCGTTGTAACTGTCTAATTCATCCACAAATTTTTTAGGTGTTTCATATGAATCATAATTTTTCTTCTTAATAAAGATTTTCTGATTCCTTTTGTTGTCCTTGAAACCATTGGGTATATAGCACACAATACAATTTGATGGCTTTATGTGGTATTCATCAATATCGGACTCAATATACCAGTCAAGGACAAGTTTGTTATCAATCATCATTCTAACAAGATTAAAAGGATTTTCGGGTTCATCCTTAATTTCCACAGTTAGAAATTCTGGATAGTAATACTTTATATTAATGTCTTTACAGAACTGACAGCGATGTTCCGGATTTGGGCGTTTCTTTGTACGACTTTCTTTGTAATCTCGTATTTCTTTCATGTATTCATCTTGATTGAAATACTCCATAAATTCTTCCCGACTTTTATCGGTTGTGCCAATCCAAATCATATATTCTAATCCAGCATTAGACCCTTGTACACCTTCAGGCGACAGTTCAAACTCAAACGTACCAAGATAAGTCATGGTTGTGGCATTCTCTGCCTTCTTAGGAGATATACCCTCACGACAATTATAGCAGATAACAGCATTTGCCATTGTAATATTTTTATCAGCCATCGACAGACTTATCTTTTGGGTATCAGCAGGAATAAGGTTAAGTAATCCTGCCAAGCCGTCAGATGTGAATTTCATAATAAGAAAATCCTCATCATAGTTCATTACACCAAGCTCCTTACAGAACTGGCAACGAAGTTCCTTATTGTCTTCATCATAATCTTTCCACCATTGACGGAAAGCCGATTGATCCATATATTTCTCAAAGTCAGCTTCGGAATCGAATTGACCGACCCATATCATTATCTTGCTCATTTTCTTTTTTTATTTTTCAAGCGACTAATGTTATGCGGCTTGCCGCCGTTAGGTGGCACAGGTGCTTGTTAGCTGCACTTTTCCA
>URZO01000121.1 GCA_900552465.1 uncultured Parabacteroides sp.
CTTTGTTAACCTTAAATCTAATACTATTATGAAAAAACCACGATGCAAAGATACGGGATTTTCCGAATTTGTCAATAGTTAAAATGCTAATTTGTGTTGTACAGCATATAAGAAAATTTAATTTGAAAAATAATAAAGAATATATGCAACCGTCACCCTGCCCTGTTCGTCTTTAAAAGAAAACGAACAAAAAAGCATAAGACATGAAAACAAAAGCATTTTACTTTATCGCCTGTATCCTGCTAATGACTACAAACGGGTTTGCCCAGAAGAATACGATAAAAGGGGACGGATACATCACGACGAAAGAAATATCCATATCCGATTACGATGAGATTTCGTATGTCGGGAGAATGGACATCGAATACGAACAGTCCAACGCTTCACCCTACCTGAAAATAACAGTAGATGAAAACATCCTGTCCAATCTTGAAATCAAGGTAAAGGGCAAGACGCTAATCATCCAGCCCAAAAGCAGTGGATTTTCACGCAGCCTGAACCTCCAACCAACTGTTTGCGAAATAAAAACAAACTCACGGAGTCTAAAAGAGATAAGTGCTGTCGGTAGCGGTGAATTCACAGTGACAAGCTCTCTCAAAGTTGACAAAATAGAAGTCAGCATCGCCGGAAGCAGTACGGTAAACTTCAACAAGCTATTGGAAGCACGTAAAGTAGAATTTAGTGTTGCCGGATCGGGAGACCTGAATGCAAGCAAATTGAAAGTAGACAATATGGATTGTAGTGTTGCCGGAAGCGGTAATATCGTACTTAAAGGAGAAGCCGAACGGGGTAATATGAGCGTCGCGGGAGGCGGAGATATCAAAGCATTCGGCTGCACGGTCAGAAAAGCAGAATGCAGCGTTGCCGGCGGTGGTAATATCGAGGTCTTTGCATCCGAACAATTGGATGCCAGCATAGCCGGAGGCGGACACATCCGTTACGAAGGAGAACCGGAACTCAGCAAAAGCGTTGTAGGCGGAGGTTCTATCAAGAAAAATTAATCAATCATAATACGAAGAAAGCGATGAAAACAAAACTAATCACATTAGCAACTCTGTTCTTTTTATGTGTAACGGCCGGATATGCCAAAGATATAAAAGGCAACGGTACTATCATTACCAAAGATATCCAAATATCCGACTACACCGAACTCCGTATCGGCGGAAACATCAACATGGACGGAAATAACTTCTTTTCTTCAAAAGGAGGAAACAGGGGCCCGGTCTTTAACTACATGCAGAACGCCGGAAAATCATCCTTGCAAATCACAATTGACGAGAATCTGCTTTCGCAACTGGAGATCAGCGTATCTAACGGATGTTTGAATATCCGGACCAGTAACAAAGACAGACTCTTTCCGACAAAACTTATCATCAACAGCAGTTCGGCCAAGTTGGAAGAAGTTAAAATAAGCGGATGTGTCGATTTTATACTTCAAAATGATTTTACGGGCGATAACCTGAAAATGGATATATCCGGGTCTGGGGACATCTACCTAAACAAATCAGTACGCATCGCAAACACATACGAGATAAAAGTCAGTGGGTCCGGCGATATGAAAGCAAACAACCTGACATGCCAGAACATCAAAGCATCGGTTTCCGGTTCCGGCGACCTGGGCCTGAAAGGGAAAGCGGACAGCGGCGAATATAAGGTAACGGGTAGCGGAGATATCCACGCATACGGATTTATCGTCAAAGACCTGAGATGCAAGGTGAGCGGCAGTGGAGATATTGAAGCACACGCAACCGAAACGTTGGACGCTTCTGCCTCCGGAAGCGGCGACATCCGGTATAAAGGATATCCCAGAGCCGATATACGCAGTTCTGGATCCGGAGATATCAAACGCATAAAATAGACTGAATATACTATGTAAAACACCTGTAATTATCAGCAAATGAACCGATAATTACAGGTGTTTTTATGCGTACTTTTACAAAAATCCTCCTACATTTGTAACCAGGGCGCGACAGATGCGTCTAAAAGTATAATATAAAGAAGATATACATGAAAACAAAAGGACTATTAGCGATTGCTTTCCTGCTGGGAATATTTTTCTCCGCCCAGGCAGCAGACCATGTAAAAGGAAATGGAAAACTCTCAACCAAGAAAATAACCGTAGGCGATTATAACGCAATTAAAATAGACGGAGTGATCGACTTCAACTACGAACAGTCGGATGCAACCCCTTACCTCGAAGTGACAGTAGACGAGAACCTGCATCCTTATGTTAACATTGACATAAAAGACCGCGAACTGACGGTCAGCTTTAAAGGAGCCAAGGTAGACCACTTCACCAAGTTCATCGTCAAGACCAACTCCAAATGGCTGAAAGAAGTAAAAGCCGCCGGTAATGCAAATTTCATGATTAACAGCAAGCTGACCGGTGACGAACTGAAGATCAAGGCAAACTCCAACTGCCTCGTCCAGCTGAAGGAAAAGGTTGAAATAGGCAAACTCGACCTGAATGTATCGGGCAGTGCCAATATGGTTGTCAACAACTTGCAGGCCGACAAGCTGGAATGCAGCATCAACGGTTCAGGCACAATCAACCTGAAAGCAGGAAAAGCCGGTGAGGCGGATTACAGTATCACGACCGATGGCGAGATCATGGCATTCGGCGTTGCCGTACCCGAAGTCAACTGTAAGATTACCGGTAAAGGTTCCGCCCAGGTCCATCCTACCGAAAATCTGAAAGCGACGATTGTCGGTAAGGGTAATATCCGCTATAAAGGTCCGACGGCCGTACAGCAGAAAGTGATTGGAAAAGGAACGGTAGAAGAAGAAAAATAGCATGAAAACGAAAGTATCTTTATTAGCGCTCTTGTGCATCCTCTTCGTGATGTCCGGCTGTTCACGTATTATCAGGGGAGACGGGAAAGTGGAAACCATTCATGTGCCTGTCGGAGAATACGACGAGCTGTCCGTAGCCTGCCCAACCGGTAAAATTCATTACGCGCAGGAGGAAGGAGCTGCCGCTTTGTCGATTACGACAGACCACAACGTCTATGACATGCTCGAAGTATATGTAAGCGACAAGACATTAGTCATCAAGCTCAAAGACGCTTATAAAGAGAAGTTCATCTGGCCGTCCGAATTTACGGTCCGGGCAAGTTCCGAAAAGATGAAAGAGATCAGTCTCGCCGGCAAAGCCGAAATCAACCTGGACGGCCCGTACACGGCCGATAAACTGGAGATATCGGTAGCCGGTTCAGGCACGATCAACCTTAACGACCGGATCGAGGTGGACAAACTCTCCACCAGCTTAGCGGGAAGTTCGACCATCAACGGCAAAAACCTGGATGTGGGCACGCTTGCATGCGAAGTGGCTGGTTCGGGCACTTACCTGTTGGGAGGAACCGCTAAAAAGGTTTCTTACGAAGTAGCCGGAAAGGGCCGAGTCAAGGCATACGACCTGAAAGCGGAGAACGTCTCTTGCGAAGTGGCCGGTTTCGGGATATTTAATGTATGTGCCAGCAACAACCTCAGCGTAGAAGCGGCCGGATTTATCAAAATCAGCTACAAAGGAAATCCGGATCTCTCTACAGAAGGAATAGTCATGGCACGAAAGGCAGACTGACCTTCTACAGCCAGCCTTCTTTCCTGTACCATTCGATACTTTCTTCCAGCCCGCGACGTAGCGGATAAGCCGGAACAAAGCCAAGTTCATCCCGAAGCGGCGTAACGTCACAAATCCAGTTACGCTGTTTCAGGATTATATATTTATCCGTATTCAGCGTCATGCTCTTCTTCAACAGCCTGCCTACCCATTCCGAGCATAGGCAGGCAACATGTACCAACCCCATCGGAACCCGGGCACGCAGAACATGCTTCTTCTGCAATATATCCTGAATCATCCGGGCAAACGACTCGTCCGTATAGACATCGCCGTCCGCCACAAAGTAATGGCGGTTTCGGATAGCCTCGTTCTCCAATGCCAGGAAAGCGACGGTAGCCAGATCTTTTACATATATAAAGGTAATGCGCTGCGGCGTCAGACCGGCGGTAAAGTCAAAACCGGACTGCACACTTTTAATCTCCACAAAATAATCCTTCTCGCCCGGCCCGTACACGCCTGTCGGACGCAGGATGACATACGGGAAATGGGGTTGCTGCCGCAGGTAGTTCTCCGCCTCCAACTTGCTCTTTCCATAGGCTGTGTCAGGCAATTGCGGATCGTCCGGCGAGATCGGGCGGAATGTCTTCTCATCCCCACGCCCGTAACTGCTCAGGCTGCTCATCAGCAAGAACTTCTCCGGCTTGCAACCGGACGCGGCAAGCGCTTCGATCAGATTGGCGGTATTCCCGGCATTGATACGGAAAAAGTTTTCTTTATTTAGCGTCTTTGTCAGTCCGGCATTATGGATCACATAATCCCAGGCGCCATGCTCGCGGGCAAAGTCGGCCAGCTGGGCAGTCAACGCTTCCCGGTCGGAATATTTCAGGTCGATAAAATGAATCCGTTCATCCTTCAGATTGGCACGGCTACTCGTCGGACGGATGCCCGCCCACGTCTCATAGCCCCGGTCGAGCGCCTCTTTTACGAGGAAGCCGCCGATAAAACCACTTGCTCCGGTAATCAGTATCTTCTTCATGATTGTAATTGTCAATTCTTTTTAATGTAATAGGTATAGTAGTACAACAGCAAACCGATCCAGTTCAACACGATTATAGTCAGAATCCAAAGAATCTTCTGTCCACGCGTGATGAATGGATTCTGCCTCACGGCGGTAATGCCGAAAAGAATCACTGCGATGCCGATGATATATCCGATCTCCGGCAAACTTATCCAACAAAGGTTACTCATGTTCGTGCTTTTTCAAAACCCGGTGCGGCAAGTCGCCATGTCCGATCAGTTCGATCGGGCAGGCATATTTCTCGCCCAGCCACTCTTCAGACACATCCGCCCCGGGGTGGTAATGTAATGTTTCGTTTACACAGGCGATGTTCTTCACCATCGCCAATACGGTTCCGATGTCGTGCGAAACCAGGATGATCGCGCTCTCTTTATTAATCTCTTCCAATAACTTATAGAAATGAGACTCGAAGCGTTTGTCGACGTATGAGTTCGGTTCATCCAATATCAACACTTGCGGACGGGAAACGATAGAGCGTCCCAGCAGCACCCGTTGCAACTGTCCGCCGGACAGCTCGCCGATCGCCCGGCCAGCCAGTTCCTCCAGCCCCATCTTACCGATCACCTCTTCCACCCGTTCTTTCTGGGACGGATTGTACGAGCGGAAAAGCCTTTTTTCCGAAGCAAGCCCGGAGGCGATCACCTCGCGCACGGAGATCGGGAACTTCTTATCGATGTTATTCAGTTGGGGCAGGTAGCCTATCCGGAGAGAGGAGACAGCCTTGCCGTCCTCATAGAAACGGATCGTACCAGAAACGGGAGACAACAGGCCGAGTATCACCTTCAGGAGCGTCGTCTTTCCACCCCCGTTAGGTCCGATAATCCCGAGGAAATCATCTTTCCAGACTGTCAGGGAGACGTCGCGCAAAACGGTTTTACTGCCGTACGCAGCCGTTACATGTTCTATGTCAATCAGTTTGTCCATCAGCCAATGCTTTTGCTATATGAATCAGTTCCGTATTCCAATGATAATCCAGCGGATTGATGACCACCAGGCGGCAACCGGTTTCCTTTGCGATCAGTTCGGCATTCTTCCGGTCGAACTCCTGCTGGATAAAAACAACTTTCGTATGATGCTCCTTGGCTGTCATAACCAACTGTTTCAGCTGGGCAGGCGAAGGCTCCTTCCCATCCATCTCGATGCAAAGCTGGGTAAGGTCGAACTCGGCGGCAAAATAGGTCAGGGCCGGGTGATAGATAATGAATGTACGGTCGGTCAACGGATTGAGCAGCTGTCTGATCTCGGTGTCCGTCTCTTCGATCTCCGCCAGCAGATCGTTATAATTCTTCCAGTAATATTCGGTGTTCTCTTTATCCAGCTCGATAAAGGCATTGAGCGTATTCCAGGCAATCACTTTCGCCCCTTCTATGCAACTCCAGATATGCGGGTCGATACCTCCTGCATGGTGGTGATGGTGTCCGTTCCCGGCTTCATGCCCATGCCCCTCATGCTGATGTTCTTCTTCCGTATCCTTCATAAACTGCATACCCTGGGAGACATCGAATATCTTCAGATCTGGGTTATTCTCGCGTATCTTCTGCATCCACACCTGCTCGAAACCGATATAACCGATTTGCAGGTAGGCAGCGCTCCGACCGATCTGCACCATCTGCTTCGGAGTCGGATCGTAGGTTTCGGGACTTTGCCCGGAAGGAACCACACAATGAATGGTAAATTTATCTCCTGCAATCTTCTCGGCAAAAAAGCGCTGCGGCTCTATCGTCACCGTCACGACCTTTCCACCCGTCTGCTTTCCCCCGCAGGCGGGAAGCAGCAGCAAGACTGTCAAAAGAATATATATCCCGGTATATTTCATCTTACTCTCTATTTTGACAAGATTACAAAGATAGGAACAATCCGGCAAATACACATACCATGCATGCATAATGTATCGTACGGCAGAAGAAACATGGTTTATTTATCTTCCCGTCCCATTTTCAATTACCTCGCCCCTGTCCCATAAACCTGTTCCCGGATTAACCAAGCCAAGCATAACAATGCCATCACGATATACCGGACGTATACAAAGCAAAAGAGCCTGCTCCAACGGAACAAGCTCTTTTTGCTTTGTTTGTGCGCCTGATAGGACTCGAACCTACACGTCTCTCGACACCAGATCCTAAGTCTGGCGTGGCTACCAATTACACCACAGGCGCATTGCGAGTGCAAAGGTAAATAAAATATGCTAATATGCAAGGCCTGCGGAAGAGATTTTACTTTTTGAAGCCGCTTCTATCGAATCGGCCTTTTCCAGCAACAATTCGATCGCTCTATCGATGATCGTATCACGACCCTTCATAATGTCTTCCCCGGAAATAGAAACCTTTTCATCCGGGGGAATGCCGAACTCTGTATGCTGCTTATTCACATCGAGCACCGGACAAGCCGAGAAGCGCACACTCCACCCGTTCGGCAGTTCCGAACTGAAAGGCAGGCCACTTCCGCCTCCCGTCCAGTCACCCATGATCGTGACCTGCGGCAAGAGGCGCATCACATTCACAAAATCGTTCGTCGCACTATAAGAATGGCGGTTCGTCAGGACAATAACCGGGCGCAACCAACGGATACGATCCGAGGGGGACAGATAGACCGGCTTGGGTTCAGTAAAGTCATTATGCCCCGGTCCTTTTTTATATTGCGTATAACAGGTCAATATTCTTTCCTCCAGGAAGCGGGAAGCGATACGGTCGGAAAAGGTCATCGAACCGCCGCCATTATCGCGCACATCGAATATCAGCCCCTTGCATTCCTTGAAGTGCAGGAACATATAATCGAGGTTATTCTCGCCGACACCGCTCGAGAAGCTGCCGTAATAGACATAACCGATCTTGTCGTCCTCCAGGCGTTTATACTTCATGCCACCGGCAATCTTATAGTCCGTGCCGAGATAATTATCCTGTATTTCCTTATAATAGTTGGCCGGATAATCCTCGTACCAGGCCCAGTAGCGGGACATATCGAAAGAGGAAATCAGGTTAGTATGTCCGTCTTTCACTTCCGCCAACATCTTACCGAGGACATCAAACAGCTCATACTGGTTCATCGTATCCTTGACAAGCAGGCTGTAACGATCGTGCACTTCGTCCCAATCCACTTTCTTATAGTCGAAGAAGCAGTAGTTTTCGTCCATAATCCGCCAGAGCGCTTCGAAATTGTCGCGGGGAGACGAATTATAGTCCGTCGCTTTCTCGCATCCGGAAAACAGGATGCAGAAAAGAAGTATATAATATGTAATGCTTGTTTTCATCTTCATCATTCAAACAGTTCAATAGTAAGCACTACTATACCGGTGCGCGTTATTCTTCAGGCGCTTGCCCCCGAAAGAAACGAATTCCTTCACAAACCCGATCATAAAAGAGTTGGAGAGCACATGCGTCTTGATGCTGTTCACATCCGTACGGTACATACTGTTCAGGTAACCGACGCGAACCGTAAAGTTAGACACCGGTATATCGAGCGTGAAATAGTTCTTCATCGCAAACTTATTGTGGAACGAACTGAACCGTACGATCCCGTCCGAACCTCCCTGCGTCAGGAAATAATAAGGTTCACCTTTGTGCACCGAGAAGAGGACGCCGGCAAACGGTATCTCCGCCTGATAGCGGAAAGTAAGTGGAAACTCCTTGATATTAAAATTATAAATCGCCATTGCCGACAGATTCAGGTCGAAGTCTCCCTTCCCGGAAACCGGGTTATTGCTGTTGCGCGTGTTATAGATGAAGCCACCCGAAATGCGTGCGGAAGCGCCGGTCAGCACCTTCAGCCCCGGTAGCAGGTTCGTGAAGCGGTAATGATAGCCGAGACTGTAATCCACAAACCCGGCATATTCGTTCGCCGTCTCCGCTCCATTGCGGGTAGAGCCGAACTCGACGTTGATTAGCTGTTGGCGGGAGATCTTATAGTCCGCCAGCCGGACCACCTTCATCCGTTCGTTCAGGATACGCGCCACCCAGCCGGTATAGTTGATGTCCGTACTGGGCGAGAGATAGGTATCCCGCAAATTGTAACCGCCGATACCGACCATCGTACTCTCGTTGATCGACCGGGGCGCTTCTTCTTCATCCGACTGAGCCACAATCGGCAAAGCCATCCAGAGAAACAGGAACATCAGACAGGCTGTCTTTTTCATACGCGCATTATTCATCAAAAAGTTTCATTTGTCCGGTAATCTCGTCGATGATATCCGAATTGCTTTTATCGGAATCCGGATCGAGATCCGGATCATCGTCGCCTTCGGCTTCTTCCTGCGGCTGCGCTGCCGGAGCGAAACGGACGGGATCGAGTTCGTTGATCGTCTGGATATCGAAGGTAGAGAGACGTTTCCCTTTGGCTTTGAATCCTTTCACGGCGATAAACTCTTCCGCATCCAGTACAAGCGGTTCGCGGAAGGCGTCGTGTCCGCCGAATACGACTTCGATACGCGGATAGACCTCATCGGTCAGCAGCATCAGGCGGCTTTTCGGATTTTCACCCAGGAAGTTCTGCTTACGGTTTCCGGCTTCAAGCTGGAAACGTTTCAGGTAGAAGTATTTCTGGTCGGCATCGTAAAGGGCAGCCGTCCATACTTTGTTGGCATCGAACTTTTCGATATTCAGAATGTTAGCCTCATAATGATTGCTCAGTTCGAAGTTCGTCGTATAGAAATCGCCGTTCTGAAGGATCACCAAGATCAGGTCTTCGCTCTGGAATTCACCTAATTCCTCCCCCCGTCCGTCGTAGTTCAGGCGCAACACGTCCCGGTCGAACCAGACCATGCGGCCACCTAATGTAGAACTGCCTTTCTGCTTCAGGCTGATTTTATGCACCTCGGCTTTCGTCAGGATGTTCCCCATCGAGCCGCGGCCTTTAATCGCAATCTCACTGAAATCTTTCTCGAACACCAGTAGCTTCTGGCGGGGTTTCGGTTTCAGGATCACCTTCACCGTCTCGGCCTCACCATTGGCATTGGCACTGAAATAAAGGATGCGGGAGTCTTTTGTCCCCCTTGTTATGTCGTATTCCTTATCGCGCGTCACACCTGTCACGGCAAAACGCTTGATATAGTTGTAACCGGCTTTTCCGTCACGATAGATCACGTTGTATATCGTCCGGTTATCGTTCCGTTTGAAGACATTCAGGTAAAGGAGGTCTCTTCCTATAAACATCTTTTCGCTCACCCGCACGATCTTGTAGGTTCCGTTGCGGTAGAAAAGGATAATATCGTCGATGTCAGAACAGTTGCAGACGAATTCGTCTTTCTTGAGGCTTGTCCCGATAAAGCCGTCGATACGGTTGATATAGAGTTTCTCGTTAGCCTCCACTACCTTGGTTGCTTCGATCGTATCAAAGTTGCGCACTTCGGTCATACGCGGATAGTTCTTCCCGTACTTTTCTTTCAGCATCATGAACCAGTCGACGGTATAATCGACGATATGCGCCAGATGGTCTTCGATCTTCGCAATCTCTTCCTTATACTGGGCGATCGTCGCATTACATTTGTCGGTATTGAACTTCAGGATGCGCCCCATCTTGATCTCCATCAGTTTGAGGATATCGTCGCGAGTCACTTCGCGTATGAATTGCGGCTTGAACGGATCGAGCCGTTTGTCGATGTGGGCGACTGCCTCATCCATATCTTTCGACTCTTCAAACTCTTTGTCCTTATAGATACGTTCTTCGATGAATATCTTTTCAAGAGAAGCAAAGAAGAGCGACTCTTCCAGTTCGCCTTTCTGGATCTCCAGTTCGGTACGGAGCAGATGCAACGTGTCGTCCGTCGAATGTTTCAACACGTCGCTTACCGTCAGGAAGTGCGGCTTGTTGTCCATGATGACGCAACAGTTGGGTGAAATGCTGATCTCACAGTCCGTAAAGGCATACAGCGCATCGATCGTCTTATCGGATGAAACGCCCGGAGCGAGATGCACCAGGATTTCCACGTTGCGGGCCGTATTGTCGTCCACCTTCTTGATCTTGATCTTCCCTTTATCGTTCGCTTTCAGGATAGACTCGATCAGGGTAGACGTTGTTTTCCCGTATGGTATTTCACTGATGACAAGCGTCTTGTTGTCCAGCTTCGTGATCTTGGCACGCACTTTTACGGAGCCGCCGCGCTCACCGTCGTTGTATTTCGTTACGTCGATGAAACCACCGGTCTGGAAATCGGGATATAGCGTAAACTCTTCCCCCCGCAGGTAAGCGATGGAAGCGTCCAGCAATTCGTTGAAGTTATGCGGTAATATTTTGGAGGACAGACCGACGGCAATACCTTCCACACCCTGTGCCAACAGCAGCGGGAACTTGACCGGAAGCGTCACCGGCTCCTTGTTTCGTCCGTCATAGGAAAGCTGCCAGAGTGTTGTTTTCGGATTGAAGACCGTTTCGAGTGCGAACTTCGACAAGCGCGCCTCGATGTAACGGGGGGCTGCCGCACCGTCGCCGGTAAGGATATTACCCCAGTTTCCCTGGCAGTCGATCAAGAGGTCTTTCTGTCCGAGTTGCACCAGCGCATCGCCAATGGAGGCATCGCCATGCGGGTGGAACTGCATGGTGTGTCCGACGATATTCGCTACTTTGTTGTAACGTCCGTCGTCCAAGCGTTTCATGGAATGCAGGATCCGTCGCTGAACGGGTTTCAATCCGTCATTAATATGCGGAACGGCACGTTCCAGAATCACATAGGAGGCATAATCGAGGAACCAGTCCTGGTACATGCCCGATAAATGATAAGACACGCGGCTTTCCGACTTTCCCGGTATCTTATATTCCGAATGTGTTTCCCTACCTGCTTCCGCCTCTACCGTCTCATCGGTATCCCCTTCGGCAGCCGGCTGTTCTTCCGTATCTTTTATTTCTTCGCTTTCGTCCTGTTCAGTAATATCTTCTGGTCTCATATATATCTATCCAAATTCATTGCATCATCCCGGGGGGAGGCTCAAAAGTAAGCTCTAACGCTTTAGCGTGTCATTGCGGGCTTGACCCGCAACCTCATACTAAACTGA
>URZO01000122.1 GCA_900552465.1 uncultured Parabacteroides sp.
ACCCGCGACCCTAACCTTGGCAAGGTTATGCTCTACCAACTGAGCTACTTCCGCGTTGTTGCATTGTTTTCGTTTGCGAGTGCAAAGGTAGATGATTTTTTTGTTCCTGCAAATATTTAGATAAAAAAGTTGTGCCTAACCTCGCATTTTTAGTTCAAATTCATCACCACCCATTCTTGACCGCTCGCAGATTTGGGGGTTACCGTATACCTTCTCAATGGATATTTGGAAGCACCATTGGGAGCTCCTGTTCCCAATCCGATTTCATATATTGTTCCGCATTTCGGACATTTAGCATACCCTGTATCGTCTGCAACTATTTTAATGTCTTTTGATACTTCATGAGGACAACATAAATCATAGGCATAAAAGATATCATCATACCCATGAACAAGTAATACGCCTGCAAAGCCAATCCCTTTATGAAAAGTCCCAATTTGTGTTATTTCTTTATAACTCAATAAAGGAACTAAATCTTTGTCTTGGAAACGTAGATCTATTTCAATGTTCACGTATGCATAAGGAATGTCCGATTCCTCAAATTTGGAACACGAAAGAGCCAATAATACAAGTAAGCAGGATAAAAATCGTTTCATCGTTTATTCGGATAACAGCTGTTGTTCAGCTTCGTTTACTCTATTAAACGCGAAACCATCCACAATATTTTGCATCAGGGCGGAAATCTGATCATTACACAGATTACCGATACTTCCTTCATGCGTATGGCTGACTTCCTTAACAGGGGTAAACTTTCCGGCTTCGATGTTCAGGCCGACCTGCTTGTAGGCATCCCGGAAAGGCACGCCTTCGAGTACGAGGCGGTTGACCTCTTCTACGCTGAAAAGAAGTGCGTATTTGTCGTCGTCCAGGATATGCTCGTTCACTTTAACCTCCCGCATCATGTGCGTAACCATACGGAGGCAGTCCTTCAGTTCGTCAAAGGCGGGAAGGAATACTTCCTTTATGATCTGCAGGTCGCGGAAGTAACCCGACGGGAGATTGTTGCTGATCAGCGTGATCTGTTGGGGTAATCCCTGTAGCTTGTTACATTTGGCGCGTGTCAGCTCGAATACGTCCGGATTCTTTTTATGCGGCATGATGCTGGAACCTGTCGTGAACTGGTCCGGCAACTTGATAAAGCCGAAGTTCTGGCTGTTGAACATGCAGGCATCAAAAGCCAGTTTGGACAGTGTGGCAGCAATGCCCGCCATAGCGAAAGCTACGGTGCGTTCCATCTTGCCACGTCCCATCTGTGCATACACAACGTTGTAGTCGAGCGAGTCGAAGCCAAGCAAGTCTGTTGTCATCTGGCGCTTCAGCGGGAAAGAAGATCCGTATCCGGCGGCAGAGCCGAGCGGGTTGCGGTTGCAAACCTTATAGGCTGCCTGCATCAGTTGCAGGTCGTCGGCAAGGCTTTCGGCATAAGCGCCGAACCAAAGTCCGAACGATGACGGCATGGCGATCTGTAAATGCGTATATCCGGGAAGCAGCACATCTTTATACCGGTTACTCTGCGAGATCAACACCTCGAACAGGCCGGATACGAGTTCCACTATTTCCTGTATCTGCGCACGGGTGAAGAGTTTCAGGTCCAGCAATACCTGGTCGTTACGCGACCGGCCGCTATGTATCTTTTTCCCCGTATCACCCAAGCGGCGTGTCAGCATCAATTCCACCTGTGAGTGGACATCTTCCACACCCTCTTCAATGACAAACCGGCCGCTATCGGCAACGGCATAAATATTCTTCAGTTCGGCAAGCAGGACGGTCAGTTCCTCCCGGGTAAGCAGCCCGATGCTTTCCAGCATGGTGATATGAGCCATCGAGCCAAGCACATCGTACTTAGCCAGATAGAGATCCATCTCCCGGTCTTTACCTACCGTAAAGGTATCCACTTCCTGGTCTACCTGAACATTTTTTTCCCAAAGTTTCTGAGCCATTAAAAATACAATTAATAAGGCAGGGATGCCAACAGTGTCGATATCTTATCGACAGCATCCTGCAACGGTTTTGATACCATTGGCTTGATAAACGGATTCAGATCGGCGCGGACGGTCATTTTCATCCGTGTGTCATTCTCTTCCATCTGTTTCAGCTGTATCCAGAGGAACAGGGGGACGGGAGAATTCGTTGTCGTGAACTTAATCGTCTTGTTCGGTTCGCGTTCTACGATCTGGAAGGTTATCTTACCTACGGGTGCGACGTTGAAACTGCAAGAGTCTTTGTCGAACTCGAAATCTTTAATCTTATCTTGAGGTATGCGGTCCTGCACCTTTTCCAGGTTGGAGAGGTCGGACAGCATATTAAAAATACGATCCTCATTAAAGGGGATCGCTTTTACTTCACTAACAAATTCAGTCATTCTGTTTCAATTATACTCCCGGATTCCAGTTAGCCGGGTCTTTGCGCCATTCCTGAAGGATTGCGATTTCGGATTCGTCGATATAATCCGTACGCAAAGCCTCTTCCAGGACTGCGTCGTAGTTACTCAGCGTTGTCAAAGTTACTTTCGCATCTCTGAATGCTTCTACTGCAACAGGGAAGCCATACGTGAAGATTGCAACCATGCCAGCTACATCGCAACCGAAGTTACGAACGGCCTGTACTGCTTTCAAACTGCTGCCGCCTGTAGAAACCAAATCTTCTACAATCACAACCTTTGAACCCGGTTTCAGTTCGCCTTCGATCAGGTTTTCCAACCCATGATCTTTAGGAGTGGAGCGGATGTACACGAACGGCAGGCCCAACAGGTCGGCTACCAATGCTCCTTGAGCGATAGCTCCGGTTGCAACACCGGCGATAGCATCGGCATTTTCGTATTTTTCGCTGATTGTCCGAGCCAGTTCCAACTTGATGAAACTTCTGATTTCCGGATAGGAAAGTGTTTTTCTGTTGTCATTGTAGATTGGTGATTTCCAACCGGATGCCCATGTAAAAGGATTGGCCGGTTGCAGTTTAACCGCCTTAATCTTTAATAATCTCTCTGCTACTAATCTTTCCAGTGTTTTCATACAACCTAATAAATATGTTTATATCAGTCCGCAAAGGTAGATAAAGGGAATGAGATAACCTTGTAGTTCTTGAAAAAAATAAGCCATACATATTGTATAACAGGTTTCCGGCAAGTGCGTGTTTCTCAGGCGATGGTTATCCCTAAAAAACTGATCCGGATGCCGGCTACAGCCTGTATTGCATCGGTACAGGCCGATAGTGTCGAGCCGGTTGTGATCACATCGTCTATCAATAGAATATGTCTGTTTTTCAACGCATCTGCCTCGTTCAGGCGAAAGATGTTTTCTACATTCTCCTGCCGTTCGTACACCTGTTTGCGGGTCTGGCTTTCTGTCTTTTTGATACGGGAAACAGAGGTGGTGTCGACCGGTATTCCGGTGACGGATTGAATGCCTCGTGCAATCCATTCCGACTGATTATAACCTCTTTGTTTCAGTCTTTTCGGGTGAAGGGGGACAGGCATCAGAATGTCAACTGTGTCGAATAATCCGGTTTTTTGATACTTGATAGCGGCCATGCGGCCTAATTGGAATCCTAACTCCTTATTCCCGTGATATTTCAGGGAGTGGATCAGCTTCTGTCCATATCCTCCCTGCTCAAAACGAAGCAGGGCAGTGGCCGCGACAAAAGGGGTTTTCCCTTCGAACAACCGGCAGGCTGCGTTCGTCTCCATATCCATGAAATGCGTATAGGGCAGATTGTTAGAACAATGCAGGCAGATGTGTTCTTCTCCTTTCACCAAAGGTGTCTGGCAGAGCAGGCACAGACGCGGGAAGAAGAGGTTCAGGAGGTCATTCAAAAGAGTCCTCATCATAGTCATTCCCGTTGAAAAGTTGTTTTAGGCAACGGTTTGCATCCCGTCCCTCAAAACCGCGTCCGGCGGCGAAGCGGAGTAGTTTGGTGTAGACATCCCGTTCGTCTTTGCCCCGGGTTGTTTTCTTCTTGCTTTTCAAAAGGGAGGACAGGATGTCTTGATATTCCTGTTCGTCTATGCCGGCCAATGCCTCCGCACGGATATCCGCCGGAATGCCTTTTCTTTGTAGTTCGTAGCTGATCTTGATGCGACCCCATTTGTTGAAGCGCAGTTTATCGTTCACGAAATAGCGGGCGAAACGGCTTTCGTCGATGAAACGCTCTTTCAGCAGGCGGGCGATGATGCGGTCGCTTTCTTCCCCGGTCAACCCCGCCGCTTTGATTTTCTTTTCCACATCCTGGATGCAACGTTCGGCAGCAGAACAATAGGCGGCTGCCCGGTGAAGCATTTCAGGTTCGCTGAGTTGCTTCATTTCCGTGCTTTTACGATCCGGTCTTTGCCGGACAGGTCCTGGATCAGTTCGATGTCTTTATATCCTTCTTCCTCGAGCATTTCGACGACCATCGGACCGCAAGCGGCATTGATCTCGAAATAGAGCCGCCCGTTCCTTCTCAACTTTTTCTTTCCGAAATGGGCAATGTGCCAATAGTACAGCAGCGGATCGTTGTCAGGAACGAAGAGGGCGATATGCGGTTCATAGTCGAGAACATTCCTTTCCATATCTCTTTTTTCCTCTTCCTTAATATAAGGAGGATTGCTGACGATGACATCCAGTATGAACGGAATGTCCATTTCCGCCTTTTCGAGGTCCAGGATATCTGTCTGGATAAAAGTTATCGTAGCGTTGTTGCGTTTGGCATTCCTGCGAGCCGTGTCCAACGCTTCGGTCGAGATATCTGTTGCAATAATGCTGGCTTGCTTCAGGTGTTTGCGCAGTGTGACGGCGATACAGCCGCTACCCGTACCTATATCCAATATTTTAATCTTTTTCCCTTCGTTATCGATGATGACCTGCTCGACCAGTTCTTCCGTTTCCGGGCGTGGTATGAGGACGGACGGGTTTACCTCGAATTGCAGGCTGTAGAAATCAGCCGTGCCTAATATGTACTGTATCGGCTCCATTTCTTTCAGCCGCTCGACGATCTCATGAATCCGGTTCTTTTCGGCTTCGGGCAGTACCTTATCTTTGCAGAATAGAAAATGATGCGGCTGGATATTACTCACCCGCTCCATGATCAGTCGGACCAGGCTGCTGATCTCGGAAGGAGGATATAAATCCTTCAAAGATTCTTTTATATATGCGAGGGTTTCAGTCATATAATTCTATTTTTCTGCAAAAATAAGGATTTAATCGGTACAAACAAAGTTATTTCAAATCAGCCCGAAAAGCGAGTCTTTATTTCCCCTTTATCCCTTTTTTTGTATATTTGCATACGAGCTATGAATATACTCGCCGTACTACTAATAATTGTTCATAAAGATGGAAGATATAATAAATGCGCGTTGCGGTTGGGCCGGAACAGACGAACTATATATAAAATACCATGATGAAGAATGGGGCAGGCTTGTTACCGATGACAAAGCCCTATTTGAGTTTTTAATACTCGAAAGCGCCCAGGCTGGATTAGCCTGGATAACTATCCTCCGGAAACGTGAAGGATACCGGGAAGCTTTTCGTCACTTTGATGTGAAGGAAGTCGCGCAAATGACATCGGAAGACGTAGAACGTTTGATGCAATTTGATGGAATCGTCAAAAACCGGCTCAAAATCAAAAGCGCGATCAGTAACGCTAAATTGTTTATGGCTATTCAGGAAGAGTTCGGTAGCTTCTACAAATATACCTTGTCATTCTTTCCCAGCCAGCAACCTGTTGTTAACAATTTCAAGACTCTGAGCCAGATCCCCGTCACATCTCCCGAGTCGGATGCCATGAGTAAAGATATGAAAAAGCGAGGCTTCAAGTTCTTCGGTTCAACTATCTGTTATGCTTTTTTGCAGGCGGCCGGTTTTGTGAATGATCATTTAGAAGGCTGTTCCTGTAAAGCTATTCAATAATATTATGTGGTAGTGCCCGCCTCATAGTTATGGTTTTGGCAACTCATAACTATGAGGCGGGAAAGTCATAACTATGACTACTGACTCAGGCTCCTCTCATATCCTGTTATTTTGATAGTCGCTATCTATTCTTTATCTTTGTCATCCAATAAAGAGAAAAAGATATGAACCCTTTGGATATTATTGCCAACTATTATCCGGTGGACTCGGAAGTGTACCGGACTTTGGTTATTCATAGTAGAAGCGTGGCCGACAAGGCCTTGGCTATTGCCCGGATGCATCCGGAGATGAATCTCGACCAGACCTTTATAGAGGAAGCGGCGATGCTGCACGATATAGGTATTTTCCGTTGTAACGCTCCCGAGATCGGTTGTCATGGAGAGGCCGAATATATTTGCCACGGCTACCTCGGTGCCGAACTGATGCGGGCGGAAGGCTATCCCCGTCATGCCCGTGTGTGTGAGCGGCATACCGGAACGGGTATTACGCAGGCGATGATCGAAGAACGTAACCTGCCCCTTCCTCATCGCGACTTTATGCCGGAAACCCTGGAAGAGCAATTGATCTGTTTTGCCGATAAGTTCTACAGTAAAACGAAACTGGATAAAGAGAAGTCCGTCGAAAAGGTAAAACAGGGTCTTTCCAAGTATGGGAATGACACTGTTGTGCGGTTTGATAACTGGTGTAAACTCTTTTTAGGGGAATAAAAAGAGATTGGCTCACTAAAAAGTTATACATTTGCCCGCTGTAACACACTGCAAATAACGACGGAATGTTTTTGAAATACAAATGCCTGATTATTTTGTTGTTTTTCCTCACCGGAAACCTGATGACTGAGGCGCAGGAACTTATTGCTCCGACCGACACGGTGTTGGCTGTTGTGGGCGATACGATCGTGCCGGCCGACAGTGTGGCCGTTCTGGATACCGTTCCGAAAAAGCAGACGGGACTGGATGCGCCGGTCTCCTATCAGGCGAAAGACTCGATCATTATGACGGGTAATAACTGGGCCTACCTGTTTGGGGAGAGCAACGTGAAATATCAGCAGATAGAACTGGAATCCGAAAATATCGAGATGAATATGGACAGTAGCCTGGTGTATGCTACTTTCGGCCTTGACTCGATCGGAGAAGAATTCGGTTATCCCCTCTTCAAAGATGGCGACCAGCAATATGAATCCAAGACGATGCGCTATAACTTCGGTACGCGGAAAGGATATATAACGGATGTAATCACGCAGCAGGGCGAAGGGTATGTAACCGCCGGACGTACCAAAAAGATGGATAATGATGTTCTGAATATGGTGGGCGGACGGTATACGACTTGCGACGAACACGATCATCCCCACTTCTATATCCAGATGACCAAGGCGAAAGTCCGTCCGAAAAAGAATATCGTGACCGGACCGGTTTATATGGTGTTTGAGGATGTGCCTCTTTATCCGATCGGTCTGCCGTTCTGTTTCTTCCCGTTCTCCAGTTCTTATTCTTCCGGTATTATCATGCCTACGTTCGGAGATGAAAGTTCGCGCGGTTTTTACCTGCGTGACGGAGGATATTACTTTGCGTTGAGTGATTATATGGACCTGGCGTTGACCGGTGAAATCTATACGAAAGGATCATGGGGGCTGTCGGCACGCTCTTCTTACCGCAAGCGGTATAAGTATTCGGGCAGCTTTAACGCTTCTTATCTGGTTACCCGTCTGGGAGATAAAGGGCTTCCGGATTATAGCCTTTCGAAAGACTTCAAGTTGAACTGGACGCATTCGCAGGACCCGAAAGCCAACCCTTACCGGACGTTTTCGGCCAGCGTGAACTTCGCCACCAGCAGCTACGACCGTAATAACCTGAACAGTTTCTATCCGGGTTCGCAAGGGTTTGCCGATGCGAACCAGAATACGAAAGGTTCCAGTATTAGTCTTACGCAGCGCTTCCCGAATAACCCGTTCAGCCTCTCGGCTACCATGAATGTGAACCAGCGTTCCAAAGACTCGACGATCTCGCTGACGTTGCCCGATATCACGATTACTATGAGCCGTATCTTCCCCTTCAAGCGGAAAAACGCGATTGGCAAGGAACGTTGGTATGAAAAGATCTCCATGAGCTACAACGGTTATCTGCGTAACAGTATCGACACGAAGGAAGACAAGCTGTTTAAGTCGAGCTTGGTAAAGGACTGGCGGAACGCTATGCAGCACCAGATTCCGGTCAGTGCGACCTTTACATTGCTTAAATACCTGAATATATCTCCGTCGCTCAGCTATACCGAACGTTGGTACTCCAACAAGGTGGAAAAGGCTTACGATATGCAGAAGAAGACGGTAGTAGATCGCGATACGACCTACGGTTTCTATCGTGTGTTCGATTATAGCACGTCTGTCTCTGCTTCTACGACCTTGTACGGATTCTATAAGCCGTTGCCGTTTTTAGGGGATAAGGTCCAGATGATACGCCACCGTTTCGAACCTTCCGTCACATTGAGTTATACGCCGGACTTCGGCGCTGCCAAATACGGATTCTGGAAGGACCTCAGTTATGAGGACCAGTATGGCCAGGAACAGCATGTCTCTTACTCGCCTTTTGCAAACGGTATGTTCGGTACGGCTCCGAACGGAAAGTCGGGGAGTGTGAGTTTCCAGTTGGATAACAACATCGAGATGAAGATTAAGTCGGACCGTGATTCGACGGGTGAACGCAAGATTAGCCTGATCGATAAGTTGTCGTTAGGCATGAGCTATAATATGGCGGCCGATTCATTCAAGTGGAGCGACCTCAGTGTGGGGCTGCGTCTTAAGTTCTCCAAGAGTTATACGTTGAATCTGAACGGTACGTTCGATACCTATACATACGGGTATGACGACGCGACAAAGACAGTTCGCCGTCTGGATATCCCGCGCTGGAAAGCCGGTAAAGGTATCGGCCGTTTACGTCAGACGGGAACGAGCTTCTCTTATACCTTTAATAACGATACGTTTGGCAAGCTGTTCGGAAAGAAGGACAGTAAAGATGATTCCAATAACCCGCCTGTCGATCCGAATGCATCGAACGATCCTGAGTTTGAACAAATCTCTCCGGGTGAAGATGGTGAGCAGCAAGGTCAGACCGAAGGCGGCCGTTTGCGCGGTGCAAAGAAAGAGACGGGCGAGTATGATTCGTACGGCTATATGATCAACAAGGTACCTTGGAGCCTTTCATTCAGCTATAGCATGCAGTTACGTTACGGTGATTTCGATCCGGCTAAACTCGAATATAAATATAAGCTGACGCACGCACTGAGCTTTAACGGGAATATCCAACCGACGAAGAACTGGCGCTTTAACTTCAATGCGACGTACGACTTCGATACGCACAAGATTTCCTATATGACTTGTAATATCACCCGCGACCTGCATTGCTGGCAGATGACTGCCAGTTTCGTCCCGGTAGGCCCTTATAAGTCTTATACCTTTAATATCGCTGTAAGTTCGTCCCTGCTGAAAGACCTGAAATGGCGTCAGAGCAGCAACTATCGTGACGGACAGACCTGGAAATAATTTACCATTCTATCGGTGTCTGTCCTGTAGCAATTAGATAGTCGTTTGCTTTGCTGAAATGCTTGTTGCCGAAGAAGCCGCGGTAAGCGGATAGGGGAGACGGGTGTGCCGATTTCAGTACCAGGTTATGGGATGCATCAATGAAAGCTCCTTTCCGCTGGGCATACGATCCCCACAGGATGTAGACGATATGGCTTCGTTCTTCGGCCAGACGGTGGATGACAGCATCCGTAAATTCTTCCCAACCTTTGTTCTGGTGCGAACCGGCCTGATGCGCGCGGACGGTCAGAGTCGCGTTGAGCAGCAGGACACCCTGGTCTGCCCAGCGTAGCAGGTTGCCGGTCTGCGGGACGGGTTTGCCTAAATCGCTTTCAATCTCTTTGAATATATTGACGAGTGACGGAGGGAACGGCGTCCCATCCTGGACGGAGAAACAAAGTCCGTGTGCTTGTCCCGGTTCGTGGTAAGGATCTTGGCCGAGGATGACCACTTTTACCTTGTCGAACGGACAGTGTTCGAACGCGCTAAAGATGCAGGGGCCGGGAGGATAAACGGTTCTTTGGCGGTATTCGTCTTTGACAAATGTAATCAGTTGTCTGAAGTAATCCTTTTCAAACTCTGAACTCAATCGTTGCTTCCAGCTCTGTTCTATCTTAACGTCCATAATGGTAATTGATAATTGAAAATTGATAATTAGATTTCCAGTATGCGAATATCCGAAATAATTTTCAATCTTCAATTATCAATTTTCAATTAAATAAGGTACATGCCGGCAGCACGGGCTTCCCGGCGCATGTCTTCCGGCCATATGCTGGCCTGAATTTCTCCGATATGGGCTTTACGCAGGTAGAACATACACAGGCGGCTTTGCCCGATACCTCCTCCGATGCTGAGTGGTAATTCGCCGTTCAGGAGGCGTTTGTGGAAGTATAATTCTTTCTTCTCTTCGGCACCGCATATCTCCAACTGGCGAAGCAGGGCGGCTTTATCGACACGGATACCCATGGATGAAAGCTCCATCGAGCGGTTCAGTACTTCGTCCCAGACAAGCAGGTCGCCATTCAGTCCGACCTGTCCGTTTTCGGCTACTGTCGACCAGTCGTCGTAGTCCGGAGCACGTCCGTCGTGTTTCTTGCCGTTGCTCAGCTGGCAGCCGATGCCGATGATAAACACGGCTCCGTATTCCTTTGCGATTGCATCTTCCCGTTCTTTCGGGGTGAAGGTCGGGTATTTCTGCAATAGATCTTCGGAGTGGATGAAATGGATATGCTGGGGGAGTGTCGGACGGATTTCCGGAAACATCTCGTAAACCAGGTACTCGGTGCGAACCAGGGCTGCATAGATACGGCGTACGATCTCTTTCAGGAAGTCTACGTTCCGTTCTTCCGCACCCATTACGCGTTCCCAGTCCCACTGGTCTACATACAGGGAATGGAGATTGCCCAGTTCTTCGTCGGAGCGGATTGCATTCATGTCGGTATAGATCCCGTAGCCTTTTTCGATTTGGTAGTCGGCAAGCGTGAGTCGCTTCCATTTGGCAAGCGAATGGACAATTTCTGCTCTGGAATCGTCCAGGTCTTTGATTGGAAACGTAACGGCGCGTTCCGTGCCGTTCAGGTCGTCGTTGATCCCCATCCCTTTTAAGACGAACAATGGAGCGGTGACACGCCGCAACCGTAGTTCGGAAGACAGGTTCTGCTGGAAGAAGTCTTTAATCTTTTTGATACCCATCTCGGTCTGCGATAAGTTCAATAAAGCCTCGTATCCTGCGGGTTTAATTAGATAACTCATATGTTTGTTGTGCTTTGTGTTTGTAAATAATGCGTGGCAAAGATACTAATTAATGGCAAAATAGCAATTGTGCACCTTCTTTTATTTGCAAAATGGAAGTGATTGTCTCTCGTAGGGTTGCAAAATATCAAAAGTAATCTTTTTTTGTCCGTTCATTTGTTTTCCTGCAAGATTATGTCTACTTTTGCGCTGTCTTTGGCTGGGTAGCTTAGCTGAATAGAGCGTCAGATTCCGGTTCTGAAGGTCGTGGGTTTGAATCCCACCCTGGTCACACGAGGGTTTCCGAGTATTCGGGAGCCCTTTTTTATGGGCTTTGCATGTCGTTAGATT
>URZO01000123.1 GCA_900552465.1 uncultured Parabacteroides sp.
CGCCGGTCGGAGTGTATGTCACGCGTTGTTTATTCATTTCCTTATTTTATTTATCCGTAATGTCGTCAATAACGGGGTGCAAAGGTATAAATAAATTTGAAAAGGTGTTTTAAACCTTAAGTATTGACCTTATTTCATAAAAGAAATGTATTATTCGATATAAATAGAGAAAGATAGTGCATTATCCAAAAAGAATGCTTTCCTTTGTATCAACAAACAATAAGAGATTTATTTCGATTTGATTTTTCACATGTATCTCCTCAGTTATCCAGATTGAGTATTTCCACCTCTGATAAAGAACTTCCTTATATTCTGTTGTTGAATTATTAATTTTTTATTTTTATATTTATGAACATGTACATTGGCAACCTTAGCTACAACGTTAGGGAAGCAGATTTGAGAGAAGTTATGGAAGAGTATGGAACTGTTGAATCAGTAAAACTCATCGTAGATCGCGACACAAGAAGATCAAAAGGTTTTGCATTCATCGAAATGCCGGAAACTTCAGAAGCAAAAAGAGCAATCGAAGAATTGAACGGAGCTACATACGAAGGCCGTCCGATGGTTGTTAAAGAAGCACTCCCAAGAAATTAATTCACTGAATTATAAAAACAGTATTGAAAAGGATATCCGGTTTCGGGTATCCTTTTCTTTGTTTACAGACCATAACCTGCCGGCTGGACTCGGAGTAGTATTTTAGGTAATTTCTTTTTTCCTAAAATATTTGTACCTAACTTTGCGAAACATAAATGACAACTGTATGACGTACGAAGAAACGCTACACTATCTATATACCAGCATTCCTGTATTTCAGAATGCCGGACCTTCAGCTTACAAACCCGGACTGGGAACCAGCATCGCGCTGGACGACTATTTAGGTAACCCGCATAAAGCCTATAAAACGATCCACGTCGCGGGAACAAACGGGAAAGGTTCCGTCAGCCATCTGCTGGCAGCTATTTTACGGCAGTCGGGATATAAAGTCGGGCTGTACACCTCCCCGCACCTGATCGATTTCCGCGAACGGATCCGGGTGAACGGGCAAAAGATATCCCAGAAATATGTTATAGATTTTGTAGAACGCCACCGCTCTTTCTTCGAACCTCTCCATCCTTCTTTTTTTGAACTGACATCCAGCATGGCATTCGATTATTTCCGTGCCGAGGAAGTGGACTATGCCGTGATCGAAGTAGGTTTGGGAGGACGGTTAGACAGTACGAATATCATTACTCCTATTCTGAGCATCATTACGAATATCAGCCTGGATCATACTCAGTTCCTGGGCGACACGGTCGAAAAGATTGCCTTCGAGAAAGCCGGTATCATTAAGAAAGACGTTCCTGCACTGATCGGCGAGGCAGACCGCCACAGCGTAGCACAGGTCTTTATGGATGCCGCCGACAAAGCCGGTACACACGTTATTTTTGCACAAGATAAAGAACTGCTGAAAGAATCCTATCTGACGGATACCGGCAAATGGTATCTGGACTCGACGGAATACGGACAATTGTCCGGCCAGTTGGGCGGTGTCGTACAGTTCAGGAATGCAACAACCGTATTGGGAGCTATCGATCTGCTTAAAACATCTGGAGTCAATATACCTGTGGAAGCGATTCGCGAAGGATTTGAACACGTCGTCGAGCTGACAGGCCTAATGGGACGCTGGCAAGTCTTGCAGGCAGACCCGAAAGTCGTATGCGACACCGGACACAACGTTGGTGGCTGGCAATACCTGAGCATCCAACTGGAAGAAGAGATAACGCAACACAAGCAACTCTATATGATCGTCGGCATGGTCAACGACAAAGACATCAACGGTGTACTCGAACTGATGCCGAAGGAAGCATTCTACTTCTTCACCCAGGCATCCGTTCAACGGGCAATGCCTGCGGAAGACTTCGCTGCATTGGCTATTCAGCACGGACTATCGGGTGTCGTATGCGACTCTGTGCCGGAAGCCGTAGAAAAAGCGCTGGCACGTGCCGGACAAGACGATACGATCTTCATCGGTGGCAGTACCTTTGTCGTTGCTGACGCCCTGCCCCTATTCATCAAGGATAATAAATAACTTAATTCATATAAACAAATATCATGACAGAACAAATTCAGAGAAAACTGAGCGAATCGAAGACAGCACGATGGGCTGTACTGGCGCTCGTTGCATTTACAATGCTCTGCGGATACTTCATCACAGATATGATGGCTCCGCTTCAGGACTTATTGCAAACACCGGTCGATGGTGGAGGATTAGGATGGACAGCCAATGAATACGGCAAATTTACCAGCGCCTATGGCTGGTTCAACGTATTCTTCCTTATGCTTATCTTTGGCGGAATGATCCTGGACAAAATGGGCGTACGTTTCACCGGAGTAATGGCAACCAGCATCATGCTTATTGGTGTGTTTATCAAATGGTTTGGCGTATCGCACGATTTCGGCGGCGAAACAGTTTCCATCTTCGGTACGGAATGGGGCTATCCGCTGTTGGTCGCTTCACTTGGTTATGCCTTGTTTGGCGTAGGGGTTGAAATCGCCGGTATTACCGTTTCAAAGATTATTGTCAAATGGTTCAAAGGCAAGGAAATGGCTTTGGCGATGGGACTCGAAATGGCTTGCGCCCGTATAGGTACGGGATTGGCAATCGGTGTGACCCCTCTGTTAAGCCGTGCGTTTGGCAACTCCATCAGTATGCCGATCTTTATCGGGCTGATCCTGCTTTGCATCGGTTTGATTTCCTTCATCGTATTTGTTATCATGGATAAAAAGCGCGATGCTGAAGATGCCGCTGCCGCTACCGGCGACGAAGAGGCAGAAGAGCCGTTCCGCTTCAGCGACATCCTGGACATCGTCACGCTGAAAGGCTTCTGGTATATGGCGCTGCTTTGCGTTTTGTTCTATTCAGCCGTTTTTCCCTTCTTGAAATATGCACCGAACCTGATGATCAACAAGTTCGGCATCGACCCGGAATGGTCGGGCGTTATTCCGGCGTTACTACCTTTCGGAAACATCCTGCTGACTCCGTTCTTCGGTAACCTGTACGACCGCAAAGGGAAAGGTGCGACTATTATGATTATCGGTTCCGTTATGCTGATATTCATCCACTGCATGTTCTCTATCCCGATGTTGAATAACTGGATTGTGGCGCTCTGCCTCATCATCCTGCTGGGTATCGCATTCTCGCTGGTTCCTTCTGCCATGTGGCCTTCCGTTCCGAAGATCATTCCGGAAAACAAGTTAGGAACAGCCTATGCACTTATCTTCTGGGTACAAAATTGGGGGTTGATGGGCGTTCCGTATATGATTGGCCTTGTACTGGACAAATACTGCATTACCGGCATGGTAGACGGGAAGCCGACATACGACTATACCATTCCAATGCTGATATTCACTTGTTTCGGTATCCTGGCGCTCTTCATCTCTCTCCTCTTGAAACGTGAAGACCGCATTAAGGGTTACGGCTTGGAACTTCCGAACATCCAGAAGGATGCAGACATTGTTCTGGCTGAAGAAATGATCGGCGAAGGACAAAGATAACCTGTGAAAGCGGTGTTCTAATAAAGGGATGTGTCAAAAGTCCTATTTATAGCGTCTGTGTCCTGGCGGTCCCGGATCAAGTCCGGGATGACTGCACCCGCCATCTCATCCTAATTGCTGTAAATCAGCTTAGGATGAGGTTGCGGGTCAAGCCCGCAATGACACGCTTTAGCGTTAAAACTTACTTTTGACACATCCTCTAATACCGACTTTTAACCCCTGTCTTTATTTTGTTGTACATACTCACTCGGCGACATACCATACATAGCCTTGAAGCAGGTGGCGAAATAAGCATGCGAGTTAAAGCCGATATTAGCAGAGACTTCCGATACGTTCATATCTGTTTCCAGCAACATCCTGGCAGCTATCTCAAGACGTTTGTTACGGATCAGATCTACCGGAGAAAGATCGGTGATCGCTTTCAGTTTACGATAAAAGTTGGCACGTCCCATTCCGACTCCCCGACATAACAGTTCCACATTCAGTTCCGGATTGGACAGATTCTGTTCGATCACCTCAAAGAGCTTTTGCATGAACCTGTCATCAGCCGAAGTAGTCTCGATGCCTAACGATTCCAACGAAAACTTCTTACCATACAACTCCTTCAGCCGTTCGCGGGAAGCCAGGATGTTACGGATACGATACAAGAGTACCCCCATGTTGAAAGGCTTCACGATATAGTCATCCGCCCCACATTGGAAGCCTTCCTTAATATGCATTACCATAGACTTGGCTGTGATAATAATTACCGGAATATGTCCGGTACGCAGATCCTGCTTGATCTCCGAGCAAAGCTGAAGGCCATCCTTTTTGGGCATCATAATATCACTGATCACCAGATCCGGTAGCGTTTCCACAATCTTGTCGAATGCCTCTGCCCCATTTTCAGCTTCCAATACATCAAAGTAGGGATCCAGACGCTTTTTGATATATTGACGGACATCCTGATTGTCTTCAGCCAATAATAAGGTATAACGCTGACCGGAAACAGCGGGCTGTTCCTGTATATCCGGTATTTCGGATTCGTTTTCCGTCTCTTCCACTTCCCCATACGGGTTCTTTGCAGAAGAGGTCTCTTCTGCAACCTGCTCATAAGCATACGCTTCGCGATCTATAGGAATGAGAACACGGAAAGCCGCACCTTTCGGTTCGTTGTCTTCCACCCAAACGGTTCCCCTATGTAACTTCACGATAGAGAAAACCAGGCTAAGGCCGATACCCGTACCGGTCGTATTCAACTCGCTTTCGTCCGTTCCCTGATAGAATGGAGCAAATATATGGAGCTTATCGGAGTCATCTATTCCCTTTCCCGTATCTTCGACCGAAAGGCATACGTAACGGGAAGAAACAGCGATCTCATTATCCACCCTGCCGGGATAATCTTCCCGCAATCCGGATGCAGGCAGAGATTGCAAACGAATCGTCACTGACTCGCCCGGCACAGTATGCTTAAAGGCATTCGACAGCAAGTTGAAGGCGACCTTTTCCAGCAATGCCCTGTCGAACCAGGCATCGATACGGGATTCGTCGGACTCCAATCGGAAATCGATCTGTTCTTTAGAAGCAATTTGGTTAAAGGCTATATATATTTCCTGTGTAAACAGATACAAATCATTATGGGATACACGCAGTTGCAGGTTACCGCTCTGATTCTTGCGAAGGTCCATCAACTGGTTTACCAACAACAGGAGGCGCTGGGCATTTCCATAAACCAGGCGTAACGTTCTTTTCAGGCCCGGGTTCATATCCACCCGTTGCAAGACTTCTTCCAAAGGGGAAAGGATCAGCATGAGCGGCGTACGCAATTCGTGCGAAAAGTTCGTGAACATGCGTATCTTGGACTGGTGGAACTCTTCCTGCCGTTGTTGCTCTTTTTGCTTTTCGACCAGATCACGCTCTAATTTGCGTTTCATGTGCAGATAATACCAGATCACATAACATACGATAGAGAAAACCAATATATAAAAAAGATATGCATACCACGTCTGCCAGAGCGGAGTCTGGATATGGATCGCCAGCGACCGTCCTTCATCATTCCAGAGTCCGTCATTATTAGAGGCACGGACCCTGAACACATAGTTCCCCGGTTTCAGGTTCGTATAGAAAGCCTCCTTACGTGAACCTGCATCATTCCAGTCCGTATCATAGCCTTCAAGCCTGTAAGCATATTTATTCTGGTTCGGATAGAGATAATTCAAAGCGGCATAGCCGACAGAGAAATTATTCTGGTTGTAACCAAGCTCTATCCTCTCAGTATAATCGAGCGTTTTATTCAACAATTCGGAAGGATCACCAGGGAGAACAGGCTTGTTATTGACAGTAAAAGAGGTCAGGACCACAGGAGGAATAAAGCTGTTCTCTTTCAGCCGTTCCGGATAAAAAGAGATAATGCCGTTGCTGCCGCTAAAAAAAATCCGGTCGTCGGGTAATTTGATACCCCCCTTCAAGCTGAATTCATTTACCGGAATCTCGCTCTTTCCCATATAGTTGATAAACGTATGTGATTCCGGATCGTAAGCAGAAATACCGTTTCCCGTACTGATCCAGAGTTTCCCGTCGTCGCCGGGAATAATGGCATTGATGTTGTCATCACTAAGCCCATCATGGGTAGTCAACCGTTCCACGATCCCGCCCTGCTCATCGAAACGGCAGAATCCTCCGCCAAAAGTACCGATCCAGATACGGCCGTCATTATCTTTCACGATGTTGGAGACATGATCATTATATAATTTCCGTGAGCCTTCCTGGCGGGTATTATAAGTTTTTATCTCTTGTGTATGAGAATCATACAGACTCAACCCCGCTACATGCATCCCGATCAAATAGACTCCATCCCGTATTTCCAGGAAGCTGCGGACACTTGGTAAACGGCCGAAAACACTGTCTGCCGGTGCAATCTTTCCATCAGGGAGGATACGGGTAATCCCTGTATTGTCAGTCGTTCCCACCCATAAAGCCCCGTCACTGCAACGTGCTATCGTATAGATACTGATCTCCCGGTTAAAAGAATAGTAAAGAGAAAATTTCTTCGTCCGGGTATCAAACCGGTAGAGAGTTCCTTTCTGTGTACCGCACCAGACAGTATCTCCTTCGATAAATAGAGATTTGATGATATTCCGGTCGTTCAGCGTATGGGAATGAGATTCCACCAGATAGCGTTCAAAAGTATCTGTTTCCAGATCAAGTGAAAGCAAACCTCTCCCTTCCGACGCAATCCACAAGGTATGGTCCGGTTGATAAGCCATTGTCGCAAAAATACCAAACAGTTTGTCATGGGTATATTGTAAATCATAGAATATAAAGCGGCTGTTCAACGGGTTACTGTAACTGACTCCGCCGGCATAAGTCCCGACCCATAACGTATTTGCATTATCGACAAAAGCAGAAAAGACCGAGAAATGGCTAAGTCCTCCTTTGCGTTCATCGAAATTCGTATAAGTCGTACGGGAACCGTCCAAAGGGTCCAACAGGCTCAAACCGTTGTAAGTACCGACAACCAGCTTGCCGTTATAGGTATTGATCGTACGGACCGAATTATCTCCCAAGCCACCATTCTGAGTCGTATAGTGCGTGACAACATTCGTTTTTACGTCGATCTTGTTCAGTCCGGCCTGCCGGCTTCCTACCCACAGGTTTCCATTCACATTTTCATGAATAGCGGAGATATTATTAGCTGTCAATGAAGAAGATGTCGTATTCTTGAAATAATGCGAAAGGATCTTCTGCATGCCGTCACAAATATAAAGCCCGTTTCTGAATGTTCCGATCAAGAGATTACCGTTATGGTCTTCACTGATGGCCATTATCTGATCAACAGGCAGTCCGCCATCCATATCGGTTAACGTAAACGAACCATCCTCATAATTGTAAAGGAACAACCCTTTGTTCGTCCCCACCCAGAAACGTTTCCGGCTATCGACAAAAAGGCTTGAAATCCATGCCCCGTTAACGGGCGACTGCGAATAAGCCGTCATATCATTGTAAGAAATAATCCTGTTTATGCTTAAATCCAGCCGGTTCAGTCCGTTCATCGTGCCAACCCACAGGTTGCCACGGTCATCTTCCGCCAATGCTGTTACATGATTACTGGACAAGCTCAGCGAATCACCATTGTGATGCTTATAGACAACAAAAGAATTGCCGTCATAACGGTTCAGTCCGTTACGTGTAGCAAACCACATGAAGCCGCTCTTATCCTGATGTATCTTCAGTACGGACAGTTGTGACAAACCGTCTTCCAGCTTCAAAGAAGAAAAAGAAAATGGGGAAATGGCTCCGTTCAGACAGGTACTCAAACAACAGAGGCAAAAAGTTATCAAGTAAGTTTTGTTCATAACGTAAAAGCATTACGCCACAAAGATACGAAAAGGTATTAAATACCAAGTCGTATCGCAAACAGAAAACGTGCGCCATCCTCCGATCCGAACCAAGAGTACTCTGTTGTTACCTTATTAATGATTGTCAACCAGAAACCACCCCCATAGGAAGTGTGCCACTTGTGGGAATGTTCGCCGGGAAACCAGACACGTCCATGGTCGAAACCGGTAAACAGTCCGTATTTCAATGGTGTAAACGGGTTGCGGATCTTCCCCATATCCAACCGGAAATCAGTATGCTGGTAAAAAGACTGTTTCCCGATAAAACGGTTATCCCTGAATCCCCGTAAAGTAATACCGGCAGCCTGATAAAAATCGTATTTATTATTATATAAAAGCTTGACTTCCGCTCCGGTCTCAATTGAGAAACGGTCCGAACAGCGGAACGTGGCGGACAGGTCCAGTTTCGAATACGGGAAATTGCGCCCCGGCTTTTTCAGGTTCATCTTCCACCCTGATGAAGCAGCCAGCTCTAATTTGGGGATAAATGAAGCCGGAGCTATCTCAATCTGATAGGCCGCTTCGACCCCGGCAAACAGATTCATCCGGTATATCGGATGATTGTCCGGAAGTACCAGGCTGATATAGCGGCCTTCCGTATGTTTTGCTTTATACATCTCGAATGAAGCTGACAATGTTAACTGCTGTTTTCGCTTCATTTCCATACGGAAAGAAGGGGTCAGTGAATACTGACGAAGTGTGACACGGTTATATTTCTTCGCCTTCTCTTTAAAACCATCCGAATTATTGCCGTATCCGAAGAAGTTGAAGAAATTACGTGGCGAAGCGATAAAAGCATCGAGGTTAAAACTCTTCCGCTCATCATAAAAAGGGAATGTTCCCTGATACATAAATCCTTGCAAGTAGTTATAACCAATACGGTGACGGAATGTGAAAGGCGATTGTTTGAAACCATACATCGTATAAGTTAAAAAAGCTCCCAAGCTAAAGCCTATATCAGAATCGTAGAATCCCCAGGGAGTGAAATCAAGCTTTTTATACTTCACCTTTTCATAGTCGTAATCGTGAATGGCCGGACTGTCGGAAATGATTTCATGGACGCCGGAGACCGATTCCAGGCGGTCACAGTCTGACGCATACGCATAAATACGAACGCGGCGAGCTTGCTCTATATCATAGGTATTACGCCCCGGTCCGGCAATTAGATAGACGGGGAACTCTTTTGCCGCTTTTCCTCTCACCTCGTACTCGTCGTTGCCATGCAGTCCGTACAGCCAGATTTCTTTAGTGTTCTTGCCGGAATATTTCTTTTGGAAAGAAGGGACAGAGTTTCCTTTCGGGTACATGCAGATCAGCAGGCTGTCATGTCCGAAACGCTCGAGTGTGATCCGGTCGTCTCCGTCCGTTGCCGTCAGGACAGGCGTCCGTTGCAGTTTCCGGTAATAACGGTGTGCCATATAAGGAAGACTGTCCCGACGGACAAGTAGTTTCGCTTTAATAGCATCTGTCTCGACTCCCTGTATTTCAGGCGGGAGAAGCCGGAAAGCCTCATTTATAACCGAATCGGTCAGACTTCTTTGGAGAATCGAGGCTTGCTGGATCCACACCGATTCATCGGCAGGGTCTGTTAATGCCATATCGAGTGTATATCCAAGCGTATTGATCTTTTCAACATCTTTCGGATGACTGCTATAATTTGTAATAAAACCGAGTCCCAGGACTTTCAGCATCTGTTTGAACAGCAAGCCGTCAGTCTTAGTAAAGGCATGATTGCGGTCTATCACGATCGGAGTGAACAATATACTGTCGGCTTCTGCCGAACGTACAGCCCGCCAATTCCAGTTTTCTGGAATCTTATTCCAGTCTCCTATCAACATGTCATACAATCGTTCGGCTATGTATTCCTGCTGATTCACCTGGTAGGATTTACTCTGCCGTATCTGTCCAAGCAGTTGTTCGGTAGAAAAGATATTCTTTTGTGTGGCAGTATCAGGCACATCCCGGAGGCTGATCAGTCTGTCATGGATACTGGTTCCATTGGCAATCGTGTCCTCACTCGTTCCTCCCCGCATATAATAAATGCGGGAATTGTTGAAACTCAGCCCGGCAACCTCCGCCATCCGGTCGGCGGCAAGGAAGGTATAAGGGTTAATAATAGTATAGGCATCTCCAATAAACTCATCGAGATAAGTACCCTTGAATTCTTTCTTACTGTACATCTCGCGAAAGAATTTGGATTCAAGGAAACTGGTAGCACCGCCCAACGGTTTGAGCATATACAACCGGTCGTGCCGGTCGGCCAGAATCAAGGCATGAAAATCAGCCGCCTGCTCCACCCCCTGCACACCTCCTAAAAGCGTATGCATCGTAACAGCTTCAGCCGTAATCGGAATAGTATAGAGTGTCCGGTAGTGTGTGCCCCAGAGCTTGTTATAAAGTTCACTTTTATTCTTCATATCCTGCGGATAAATAGAACGCCTGACGGTATCTTGCACAGCAGCAGACACACGAAATGGGGACAGCAGAACAAGTAGCAGACAAGTAAATACCCCCCGGTAACACCAACATATTTGCTCCATTTTATTCATTGTTATAATAACATTTGACCGGAATCAGTTGTTTACTTCATAAAAACAAATAGATATGGATTTATTAAAAGCACTCCAATGGCGATATGCCGTCAAGAAATTCGATCCGTCGAAAAAGGTGGATCAGGGATTAGTAGACAAAATCATAGAAGCAGCCTGGCTGGCTCCCACCTCATCGGGACTACAGCCGTTTCAGGTAATCGACATTACCAATCAGGAATTAAAGGATAAAATCGTCCCCATCGCATTTGACCAACATCAGGTTGCGGATTGTTCACACCTGTTGGTTTTCGCTGCTTGGGATAACTACACCGCCGAACGGATCGACCGTATCTACCATTATACAATTACGGAAAGAGGTCAGGAGCCGGGACATTATAATGCATACGTCGATCGGCTAAAAGCTATTTACCTGAACCGTCCGGCAGAGGTAAACTTCGAACATGCAGCCCGGCAATCTTATATTGCTTTTGCCTTCTCAATAATGATGGCAGCCGAACTAAAGGTAGACAGTACTCCGATGGAAGGTTTCGACAATGAGGCTCTGGACAATCTGTTGAATCTGCATGAATCGAGATTGCGTAGCGTTACGATGCTGCCGCTTGGCTACCGGGATACAGAAAGTGATTGGCTGGTAGACTTGAAGAAGGTGCGCCACCCGATGGAGGAGTTCCTGATCGAGATTAAATAAAAGAACGCTCCCTGTTTCAGTGTCAAGCGCGAGAACAGGGAACATTTCTTTAAAAGACAGCATCAGTGTCACCACACATGCTGCCATGTCCTTTAAGTATCTCTTTCTTATATGCAATAATTACTATGTGATTTATAAATTGTGTTGTTGCTTCTTTACGGTCATCGTAAAAAAACGGGAGGATTAGAGTTCTCCCGGGCTCACCCGATAATCATTGGGGATAAATAAATTCATTATTTTGCAGTTTTGAATCAATAAATGATGATTTATGAGTGTGCTCATATCGACCGTTGGTAACTCCTTCCCCTCTTGAGAGGGGGCAGGGGGTGTGTGAA
>URZO01000124.1 GCA_900552465.1 uncultured Parabacteroides sp.
TTATGGTTCAATATAAAACCTGTTCCGCTGCGATCCCGCGTCGAAGCGCGGGAACGGGATAGTCCAAAACTGGCAAATTGTGAACTCTTCCGTTTTAATGCCTCATAGTTATGATTTTCCTGAACCATAACTATGAGGCACAAAAAGCATACCTTATCAATTGAATTCCTTACCGAACTTCATCTGGACATCGGCTACATATTGTTTGATCCGCTGTTCGTCTTCTTTTTTACAGATCAGAAGGACATTTCCTGATTCGGCCACGATGCAGTCATTGAGTCCTTGTATGACGGCAAGGCGTTTAGGATTGTCGAGTGCAATGATATTGCCGCTACTTTCGTATAACATCGCCTCACTTTTAAGAAGCGCATTGTTTTGTTCGTCTCTCTGAGCGAGGTCAAACAGTGACCCCCATGTCCCGAGATCGGCCCAGCCGAAGTCGACACACAGCATGTAGACATTATCCGCTTTTTCCATAATGCCATAATCAATGGAGATATTCAGGCAGTAAGGGAAGTTCTCCGCAATGAAACCCCGTTCTTCTGCGGTGTTGAACTTCTCTTTTCCCAGATCGAAACGGAGGGAGATATCCGGAAGGAATTTTGAGAATGCTTCCAGTATGGAGTTGACATTCCAGACGAAAAGGCCGGAGTTCCAGAAAAACTCGCCGCTCTCCATAAAGACTTTAGCCAGTTCGATGTTAGGCTTTTCTGTGAATGTCTTTACTTTGGTAAATTCGCCCAGCATGACGTCGCTGCTCTGGATGTATCCGTAGCCTGTTTCGGGACGACTTGGCCGGATACCTAATGTAACCAAGGCGTTATTGTCTTTTACGAAGTCGAGACTCTTTTGTACGTCTTTCAGGAAGACGTCTTCTTTCAGTATCAAATGGTCGGAAGGAGCAACGACAATATTAGCGTTCGGGTTACAAGCCTTGATATGATATGCCGCATAAGCCACACAAGGCGCCGTGTTACGACGTGCCGGTTCCAACAGAATCTGTCTTTCTTCCAGTTCCGGCAGTTGCTCTTTTACAAGTGATGCGTATTGTTCATTTGTGACGATATAAATATTTTCGACCGGAATAATTTTAGAGAAACGATCGAATGTCATCTGCAGTAGCGACCGGCCTGTGCCGAAAAAGTCAAGAAATTGTTTCGGGTAACTTTCTCTGCTGAAAGGCCAGAAGCGGCTACCAATCCCGCCGCCCATGATAACACAATAATTATCTTTCATGATGATTCAGGTTGTTTTTTAGTTTACTCTTACAAAGTTAACGAAATATTCCGGTATTTAGTCTGCCTTCAGATACTAAGAAGATATAAAATGAAAAAAAAGCAACAAACCCTTGCAGGTTTAAAAATAATGCCTACCTTTGCAACGCATTTCAGAAATGAATGCCCAGATGGCGGAATTGGTAGACGCGCTGGTCTCAAACACCAGTGGATTCACTTCCATGCCGGTTCGATCCCGGCTCTGGGTACCGTGAAGTTAAAAAGCTTAATTGAGTAATCGATTAAGCTTTTTTTGTATACAGATTGATTTCCCCTGAAGTTATGAATAAACAAAAAGTGGCTTTGGTTCTTTCGACCGGTGGAGCGCGTGGAATAGCCCATATTGGTGTGATTGAAGAATTGGAAAGGCAGGGATATGAAATATCGTCGATAGCCGGGTGCTCGATGGGCGCTCTGGTTGGGGCGGCCTATGCCACGGGTAATTTGCAGAAATGCAAAGAGGCTTTGTGTGAACTCGATTTACGCCGGATATGGAGGCTGCTGGATATTAGCTTTTCGAAGAAAGGCTTTCTGAAGGGAGATAAGATATTGAAAGAGTTGGAAAGGATTATGCCGGACTTGAATATCGAAGATTTATCGCTCCCTTATACGGCTGTTGCGACAAATCTGCTGACAGACAGCGAGGTTGTCTTTGAACAAGGCAGTCTCTATGAAGCTGTCCGGGCATCCATTTCGTTGCCTCTGGTTTTTAAGCCTGTTGAGAAAGAGGGCATGCTCCTGGTAGACGGTGGAATCAGCAATCCTTTACCTTTGTCGCGGGTGAAACGTACGGAAGGCGATTTATTGGTAGCTGTCATTGCTGGGGCTCCTGAAGAAAGGACTTCCGGTAATCCCAGGCTGCTTAAAAATAATAAATACTCTCTTCTGATAGAATCTCTGACCACTCTTGTGCAGCGGCTGATCGGGTGCTCCGTGTCGGCCTGGCAGCCGGATATTGTGATACGTGTGCCGGGAAGGAAATACAGTCTGTTGCAATTCAATAAAGCCGTCGGAATGATAGAAGAAGGTGCGGAAGCAACCCGAAGAGCATTACAGAAAGTAGAAGAATTGAAAAAGTAAATAAATATCTAATATCATGATGATGCAGAGTCAGAATCCGGCCATTCGCCAATCGGGACATGTCGTTTGGCTCGATGTAGTACGTTTTGTTGCCATGTTTACCGTGGTTTGTTGCCATTGCGCGGACCCGTTTAATTTCTATCCGGGCGAGCCGCCTGCCAATATCGAACAGATCAAATTCTGGGGAGCTGCCTATGGATCCTTTCTTCGCCCTTGCGTGCCCCTGTTTGTGATGATTACCGGAGCTTTGCTGTTGCCGGTTCGTGGCGATACGTCGGTTTTCTACAAGAAAAGAATCAGCCGTGTCTTCTGGCCCTTCCTGATCTGGTCGGTTATTTATAACCTTTTTCCCTGGATAACGGGATTGCTCGGCTTTTCTCCGGATGTGATCCTGAACTTTTTTCCTTATTCGGGCGAGGAGGTCACCCGTCAGTCGTTGGCTGTTTCCCTGAAATATATTGCTGAGATTCCGCAGAATTTCTCAATCGTGGATGTGCACATGTGGTATATTTATTTGCTGATCGGCCTCTATCTTTATATGCCTATTTTTTCTGCCTGGGTGGAGAAAGCTTCTGAGCGAGCCAAGCTGTGGTTCCTGATTGCCTGGGGCGTGACGACGTTACTGCCTTACTACTATCAGTTTGTTTCGCCTTATATCTGGGGCGGTTGTTCCTGGAACTCCTTTAATATGTTGTATTATTTTGCCGGATTCAACGGGTATCTGTTGTTGGGACATTATCTGCGTAATCGTGATTGGGAGTTGGGCCGGATTCTGGCATTCGGCATCCCGATGTTTCTGGTTGGTTATGCCGTGACCTTCTTTGGCTTCCGGTATGTTACGGCATTGCCGGAATACAGCGAAGAGTTGCTGGAGCTGTTCTTCACTTATTGCTCCCTGAATGTCGTGATGATGACTATCCCGCTTTTCCTGCTCGCCAAGAAAGTGAAAGTGCGTTCCGAAAGGGTGAAAAGCCTGCTGGCAAACCTGACAACTTGCGGGTTCGGCATCTATATGATACATTATTTCTTCACCGGTCCAGGTGTTGTGCTGATGCGTGATTTGGGTGTGCCGGTAGCTTTGCAGATACCGGCAGCAGCTGTTGTCGCGTTCAGCGTTTCATGGCTGATTGTGTATGCGATTAACCGGTTGATGGGCAAAAGGGCCCGTTATATCGTCGGGTAATAGATGGCTTATTGATATTTTATGTCCTAAAGTTTTGTCGTTGGGAATAAATCAATACCTTTGTCGCTCTTATTAACTTTGATTTTCATAGGTTTTTTGTATAATTAATCTTGGATAAAAGGGACGACATGAATTTGTTACATCGTTATAGTCGCTTTTTGTTAACCTGCTTAGTGGCATTGGTATCGTTAACAACAGTCTTTGCTTCTCCCGCGACAAAGCAGTCGGATTATGTTCTCATCATAAATTCTTATACCGAATCAACTCCCTGGAGCCGGGTTTTTACAACTCCTGTCTATGAGCGTATGATTACGGATAATGACAGCATTAATGCTTATACCGAGCATATGGATGTGATGCTGATGAAAACGGAGGAAGATGTAAATGCCTTTATAGATGAATTATCCGGAAAATATAAGGAGAAACCTCCTGTAATGATTGTCCTTTTAGGGAACAGTTCGTATGTCTTGCTGCGGGATGAACTGGCGCGGCGTTGGGGAAATGAAATACCGCTTCTGTTCTGCGTCGAAAAAGATTATATCTGTCCGAGCAGTTATTATCTGTCGAAGCAGGCTTGTCCGGTTGATGAGAGGATACAACTTGGGGATATTGTCAAAAGTCGTAAGAATCTGACCGTTGTATATGTCCCGGAATATATTAGTGAGACGATCTCCTTAATGAAACGGTGTCTTCCGGATATGAACCGTCTGTTGTTCCTTGTAGATAAACGATATATCAGCGCCCAGAACCAAAGTACATTGGAGAACGTGATGCAGGCATTTCCTGAAGTGAAGCTGGAAACACTGACTGCCGGAGAAATGCAGACGGATGAGTTGATCAATGTTTTGCAGAGTTCGGGCCCCAATACCGGAATCCTCTATTATTCATGGACATTGATGAAGACGCGGGGGAGGAATACAATGTTGAGCTCTGATACCTATCGGATGTTAAGTTCCTGCACCAATCTTCCGATATTTACACTGAACGATATGGATATAGTGGAAAATGGCATGATTGGCGGTTACTATTATCCGGCAGCCAAGATATCTTCCCTTTTGTTCAAGACAATAGACGAACTGTTAAAAGGTAAAATATATGATGTGGTCATCATGCCGGACGGCCCTTATCCGGTATTGAATTACCAGGTCCTCGACAGATTGAATATCCCATTGGAGGCTTGCCCGCCCGATACGGTTTTTTATATGAAGCCTCCTACGTTCTGGGAGCAATACGGTACATACGTTTATGCAGGTGGGACTGTATTAATCTTCCTGTTGTTGATCCTTGTTTTCAGAATCTTAAGTTTAAGTGCGAAACGGCAGTTTCAGGAAAAGGAACTGAAACTGATGAGCAGCTATAGCCGTCTGGTCAAAAACATGCCGATTTGCTACATGAAGCAACGCGTGATATTTGGTCCTGACGGTACTCCTGTCGACTATATAATAAAGGATATAAATCCGGAGTTTGAAATGCGATTAGGAACGAATGCGCTTTTTGTCGGAAAGAAAGGTTCAGAGTTACCAAATCAGCAGTTGGGGCAATATCTGAATGTGTGCAATCTGGTCCTGGGGCAGAATAAGAAAGTGAGTACGCAGTATTATATCGAGTCGGCAGACCGTTATTTCAGCGTGATGATTATTTCAGCCAGCGAACAGGATTGTGTGGATCTTTTCATGGTCGATACAAGCGAGCTATTCAAGGCACAGCAATTGTTGCGCACTGTTAATAAGAAATTGTCGATGTCCCTGGACGTTGCAAACGTTATTCCCTGGAAATGGGATCTGGAGAAAAAGACAATCCTTTGCGATGTAAGCCGGGAAGCCAATTTAAGCGCTTCCGACTTGTTTGATGAAAATCAATTGAGCGTACCGGAGGCTGATTATTTCTCTAAAATATTCAAGAGCGACCGGAAGAAAGTGAGAGAGGCTTATCAGTCATTGATAGCCGGGACTATTGATAAGGTAAGAGAAGAGTACCGTGTTTACAACCCCGAAAAAGGCGTGCATGGCTTCGATTGGGTGGAAGCGCGTGCGACCATAGATAAGAGGGATGAAGAGGGGCACCCTCTTTCGTTGATCGGTTCTTCCCTGATTATAACCGATCGTAAAGCCATAGAGCGGGAATTGATCGATGCAAAGAACAAAGCGGAAGAATCTAACCGCCTGAAATCGGCATTCCTGGCTAATATGAGCCATGAGATCCGTACTCCTCTTAATGCAATTGTCGGTTTCTCCAATGTCTTGGCGACAACGGACGAACAGGACGAAAAAGAAGAATATATAAGTATTATAGAGAATAATAATGCACTTCTTCTCCAGTTGATAAGCGATATTCTGGACCTCTCGAAGATTGAAGCCGGAACATTGGAGTTTATCTATTCGGATGTCGATATCAACAATCTGTTGTATGAATTTGAACGGATGATGCAGCCTCGTGCGGCGAAAGATGTGAAAGTGCAGTTTGAGCAACGGGCCGAAGAATGTTATGTCTCTGTTCCAAAGAATCGTTTGATGCAGGTTTTGACCAACCTGACGACAAATGCGATTAAGTTTACGACGGAAGGTAGTATCCGCTTTGGCTATACCCGGGAACGTGATAATTTATTGCGATTCTATGTGACGGATACCGGTTGTGGAATTGCAGAAGATATGCAGGCAAAGATATTCGAGCGTTTTGTCAAATTGAACGCTTTTGCCCAGGGGACGGGTCTTGGCCTCTCTATCTGCCAGATGATTATCAGCCACCTGGGAGGCGAACTCGGGGTGGAATCGAAGGAAGGAAAAGGAACGACATTCTGGTTTACCTTCCCTTGTTCTCCTGCCAACAAGCCGGAAAGGCAGCACCACCAATTTGAGAAGAAAAAGGTAGAGAAAGACAGGCTAACCGTTTTGATTGCCGAGGATAATGTCGGTAACTTTAAATTATTCGAATCGATTCTGAAACATGAATATACATTACTCCATGCGTGGAACGGGAAGGAGGCTGTCGAACTATTTAAAGAATTCGGGCCTCATATTATCCTGATGGATATCAATATGCCGGAAATGAATGGTTATGAGGCAACTGCCGAAATCCGCAAAATCTCGGCAGAGGTCCCAATCATCGCTGTGACAGCTTATGCTTTCGCTTCGGACGAGCAGCGGATTATGAATGGGGGCTTCGACGCCTACACAGCCAAACCTCTTAACGCGTCGGCATTGAAACAGCAGATGGGAGATTTGTTGAGCAAACGACTGTTTTTTGTTTAATACTTTTGGGGTGCCGGTGAGTTTGTAAATGTCGTGAATTTATTTGAAGAGCTGTTCATTTACAAAGTCTTTGCCCTTGGGATACGAAAAAAAACTGTACTTTTGCGGATAAGAGTTATAAGAGTAGAATGATAAAGTCTGGCGGTAAACCTATAATTTGCGGAATATTCATATATTTAATGTTTTTCCTCCTTTTGTCTTCCTATATGCAGGCAAGTACGACAAAGGCGGTTAGTTCGAGAATACTGGTCATCAGTTCTTATTCTCCGATTAAGGAAGATGGAAACCGGGTGATTTCGTCTTTCATTACTCAAATGAAAACGAATACTGATGTGAAGATCTCCGTCGAATATATGGATTCTGAATCGTCTTCTTCTTTTGGGGACTGGGCCGAGTGGATGCGACAGTTGTTCGAGGCATATCAGATACGGCCCAAGGTCGTTGTCCTGATGGGGAATGAGGCCTGGTCGGCTTATCGGCTCACCTGTCCTGACGAGTGGCGCGATACCCCTGTCGTTCTGGGATGTGTGAAAGGCTCTTTTATCGATTATGAACGTTTGGATGATTTGTGTCTGCTCACTGTCGGAGACATGCAGCGGATAGAAGATTCCTTCGGCAGTTTTAAGGTGACAGGATATGCTTATAAGGACTATCTGTCCGAAAATTTCAGTTTGGTTAAAAGGCTCCAGCCTCAGGTGAAGCATATCGCTTTTTGTTATGACAACCGCTATAATATATCCTTTTTCGAAGACTACCTGAAAACTCTTTGCGAGCAGACCGATTCGCTCGATTTCTGTTATCTGGATGGCAACAGGTTGTCTACGACCCAATTGCTCGACTCTATTTCCCGGATGGACGATACCTACGCGCTGTTGACGGCAGGTTGGTATACCGATGCCCTCCAATATCCCCATGCTCATTCGAAGCTCCATAATGAATTGCCGCATTATTCTTCGATACCGCTTTTCCAAACGCTTGACCAGGGAATGATAAACATGAATTACATCGGTGGCTATTACATCTTGGGAGAAGAAATGGGGAAAGATATAGCCTCTCTTACCTATAGTGTTCTGACTAAAGGGATAGATGGCAGCCCGTCCTTCCAGTATACTCCTGCGCAGCCCCGTTATTATATCAATTATCCGACATTCGTGGAGGCTGGCTTTGATATTTCTTTGCTGCCGGAGGATGTCGTGTTTTATAATAAAGCACCGACTTTGTGGGAGGAACACTCGCTAAAAATCGTACTTCTCGTCTGTTCAATAATCCTGATGCTTGTTATTTTCGTTGTAATCCTGCAATATAGGAAACGAAAGGAAGAGGCCTACAAAACGGCTAATGCCAGAATGTTCGAACTTCTAAGCCGGATGCCGGACATGGCGACAATCTACGACTCGGAACTGAATATTGTGGATATTGTCAATCCGCAGGAACATGTTTTACACGGAAACGATATCAAAAAGATGGTCGGGCGTAATTTGTTTGAGATCAGTGAAGAATATACAAGGTTCGCTGATATGATGAACTGCATTATTAGTAATGTGAAAGCTACGATAGAGACCGGCGAGGTAAGAGTCTTTAATTACGAATATGTAAAAGATAATGAAACCAAATACACCAAAGCGCGTGTCGTCCCTTTCGGGGAAGATTCCGTCATTTGTTTTACCCACGATGTGACTCCCTATGTCGTTGCGGAAAAGGAGATATTGCAGTTAAAGACTTTTTTGCAGTCGATTATGGATAACCTGCCTGTCGGCCTGTTTATCAAAGATGTAGATAACCATTTCCGTTATCGGTTCTACAACAATAAAGTCTCTGAATTTTATGAAGAAGACTTTGGCATCATGTTAGGTAAGAACGACTTTGAAGCCAATGACCCGGAGGCGGAACATTTCATGGAAGAGGACCTGAAAGTCTTGGAAAGCGATGAACCGATTACATTCAACCGGGTGTTCTATGATCATAAAACCGGAGCCCCTAAACGTTGGGGAGTTACTACGAAGACACGTCTCAAAGACCAGGAAGGTAAGCTGTATATTGTCGCAACGACAGTCGATACAACGGAAATCCGTAAGAATGAGCAGGAACTGAAAGAAAACAAGCTGAAGCTGGACTTTACGTTGAAGGCGGCCCAGATCATTTCATGGGAATATAACGTCGATGCCCGGAGCTTTTATTCTCCGGATTCCACCATTTTTGATGGAACGATAATTCCCCTGGAAGATTATCTCTCTTTTGTCCATCCTGACGACCGGATTCTATTGAGCCAGGGCTTGGAAGATCTTGCCGGCGGGAAAATACCGGTGATGGATGTACAGATTCGTACGACTGTACCTGCTTTGGGAAACCGCTGGTTTGAAATGCATGCCGGACCGTGGCAGGACGAGGACGGAAGAATCCATAAACTGATAGGCCTGCGTTGCGATATTACAGATCTGAAAATGACAAACGAACTGATCCGCTTGCGCAATAAGGCCGAGGAGGCTAACCGCCTGAAGAGCGCGTTCCTGGCCAATATGAGCCATGAGATACGAACTCCGCTCAATGCAATTGTTGGTTTCTCCAACCTGATAGCGGCGGCAGAAGATAAAGAGGAGATAGATGAGTATATCAAAATCGTGGAGACGAACAACGAACTTCTTCTCCAATTGATTAGCGATATTCTCGACTTGTCCAAGATCGAAGCCGGGCAGTTGGATTTTAATTATACGGATGTCGACCTGTCGGAAGTCTTCGGTAATTTGTATCAGGTTTATAAATGCCGGGTGAAAGAAGGGGTCGAGCTTGTTTGCCGGCAACCTCATCCCGGTTATGTGATCCATTCGGAAAAAAACAGGTTGACGCAGGTCGTTTCCAATTTCCTGAGCAACGCCTGTAAATACACCTCGGAAGGCTCCATAATCATGGGGTATGAGGCACAGGGCGAAGTCCTTCGTTTTTATGTAACAGATACGGGTAAAGGAATTTCTGAGGAAAATATACCACATGTATTTGAACGATTTGCTAAATTTGACAGCTTTGTACAGGGAACGGGGCTGGGACTTTCCATCTGCCAGTCGATTGTTCAATGCCTGGGTGGCGAAATCGGTGCTGAATCGGTATTGGGTCAGGGATCTACTTTCTGGTTTACGATCCCGTATGAACCGGCAAGCAAATAAATGAGTATAAAAACAAATAACAATAGAATGGAAAAAGTAAAGAAATCGTTGGTAAAGAAAGAGTATCTTATTCCTTTTATATTAGTCACTTCACTGTTTTTCTTATGGGGTTTCGCACATGCCATACTGGATGTATTGAATAAACATTTTCAGGAAGCGCTTGTCATGACAAAAGCCCACTCCGCCCTGATCCAGGCAACGATGTACACCGGCTATTTTACGATGGCGATCCCTGCCGGTCTTTTTATTAATAAATACGGCTACCGCCAGGGCGTCGTGTTCGGGCTGATCCTCTATGGCATCGGTTCGCTGCTTTTCATCCCGAGTGAACAGCTGATGTCGTTCAACTTCTTCCTCTTTTCCCTGTTCGTGATCGGTTGCGGGTTGACCTTCCTCGAGACGGCAGCCAATCCCTACGTGACGGAATTGGGGGATCGCGAGACGGCCGCCAGCCGTTTGAACCTCGCGCAATCTTTTAACGGTTTGGGATGTATCTGTGCTCCGGTAATCGGCGGTATGCTACTGTTCTCCGGCAATGGGGAGGCTAATATCGCATTGCCCTATACCGTGATGGGAGTCGTCGTGCTGGCTGTCGCCCTTGTCTTTTTCCGTATCCGCCTGCCGGAGATCAGCCATGACGATTGCGAAGAAACAGCCGTCGAAGCGAAAGCCGGGTTAGGGGGATTATGGAAACACCGTTGTTTTACGTGGGGAGTGATGGCATTGTTCTGCTACGAAATTGCCGAGATATCCATTAATAGCTTCTTTATCAATTATGTAACGGATGATGGCTGGATGGATGCACACGATGCTGCCATTGTCCTTTCTTTCGGCGGGTTGGGGTTGTTTATGGTCGGACGCGTTATCGGTAGCTGGATTATGAGTTATATCCGGGCGGAGAAGGTGTTGTTCGTCTGTGCAATCTTTACCGTTCTGGGAGCCCTGCTGATTACGTTGGACTTGGGTGTCCTGTCGAAAGGAGCATTGTTTGCCTGCTATGTGTTCGAAGCTATCATGTTCCCCACCATCTTTGCCATCTCGCTGAAAGGCTTGGGCGATTACACGAAACGAGCCTCCTCCTTCCTGATGATGTCACCGATAGGAGGAGCGGTCGGCCCGCTGCTGATGGGTTATGTGGCGGATGTCTCGACAATGGCCTTTTCCTTTATTGTCCCGTTGTTCGGATATGCGGTCGTACTGATCTATTCTTATATGGTGATGACGAAGAAGATACGCTGAGTTCACTAACGGACGGACAACAGCCTTATAAATGCACGGACCGAACGGCATTACCAGGTGGTCTTCTATCAGGTGTTCAAACAGATGGGGCAGTTCTGCGACGCCGAAGTGCGCAGTGCCTGGGGGACTTATTGTATAAAACGCATTTTTCAGGTTGAAAAGAGGTCCTAATCCAAACAAATGTCAATCCGCTTTTTTGACCTCAAAAAGGGACTTTTTCTTATGATCCGGAACCTTATCGCCATGAAGAGGGACTTTATCGCTCTGAT
>URZO01000125.1 GCA_900552465.1 uncultured Parabacteroides sp.
TTCACACACCCCCTGCCCCCTCTCAAGAGGGGATGGAGTTACCATCGGTCGATATAAACACACCGACAAATCAGCATTTACAGGTTCAGTTCTTTTTACAAGCAAACCTTCGCTTATCAAATTCACCCCCCTTCTTCTAACTTTCAACTATCAGGGGGGCTTATTGTATAAAACAGATTTTCCAGGCGCAAGAGGGATTTGAAACTAAATAAATGTCAATCTACTTCTCAGTCGTCAAAAAGGGACTTTTTCACCTTTTTTGAGCGTTTTCCGCCATTACAACCGTCCTATTTCACCATTACGACCGTCCTGACAGGTAGTGCACTCGGCACCTCGCGAAGATCAAGACGGTCGTAATGGCGATCAGGACGGTCGTAATGGGAAAGAAGACCGTCTTCCCGACAACAAGCTCCCAGAAATCTCCTTTAAATATTTAGAATGCTGATCGTCTTGTTTTGCGATAGACGATTCTCCGGGAGTTAAGGTTTATCACTTTGTCGGTCTTTCTGCCTTCCGGCAATCAAAAAGGATGCTTTTCAGAACGAACTGCACACCTCACCTCGCCGATTGTCAGCCAGAAAGGGATAAACAACAAAAAGAGTCAATCCAAAATCGATCCAGATTTCGGACGAAATAGAAAAACGGTAGAAAAGGGGGTTATTGTATCATCCACTCGCTTCAATCGTATCACAAGAAATCCCTCAATGAGTGCTTTTTCATCCATGCTCAACATCCGACATCAATGTCGGTGAAATATAAATATTTTCTCCACACAAATTATTGTCCTATCTTTGTAGCGTCAATAAACAAGGGAATTTATGGATTGGTTACATGAGGCCTTTTTAGAGCCTACAATGATTCAGGCTGTTATTATGATCTCACTGGTCTCTGCAGTCGGGCTATATTTAGGTCGGATCAAGATATTCGGTATTTCGCTGGGTATAACATTCGTATTCTTCGCCGGTATCCTGGCCGGGCATTTAGGCGTTGTCGTCAATAAGGATATGCTCTACTTTGCACAGAGTTTCGGGTTGATCCTCTTTGTCTATGCGCTGGGGTTACAGGTCGGCCCGGGTTTCTTCTCTTCCCTGAAAAAAGGCGGTGTAGCCATGAATATGATGGGGTTAGGGGTTATCCTGCTGGGACTGATCATGACTGTCGGGCTGCACTGGACGACCGGCGTGTCTCTCTCCAACATGGTAGGGCTGCTATGTGGAGCCGTAACCAATACACCTGCGTTGGGAGCTGCCCAGCAAGCCTTGTTGCAGATAGATCCGGGCAACACAAAGGGAGTGACGGATATGGCGTTGGCTTGCGCCGTTGCTTATCCGCTCGGTGTGGTCGGCGTTATCCTTGCCATCGTCATCCTGAAAGCGATGTTTGCTGATAAGGAACAGAAAAATCAGAAGGAGCAGAGAGATACGACCACATACGTAGCTGAATTTCAGGTAAGCAATCCTGCCATCTACGAGAAAAGCATTAAGGATATCATGAAGCTGACAGATAAGCATTTCGTCATTTCCCGCATCTGGCGGAACGGCAAAGTGAGCATTCCGACCTCGGATACGTTGCTTCACGAGCACGACCATCTGCTGATTATCTCTGTCAAATCGGATGTTGAAAATATTAAAGTTCTTTTCGGCGAACAGGAAAACGTAGATTGGAACAAAGCGGATATCGACTGGAATGCGATTGACAGTCAACTGATTTCCCGCCGTATCGCCGTTACCCGTAACAGGGTGAACGGAGTTAAATTAGGCTCCCTCCGCCTCCGCAATCTCTATGGGATCAACATTACCCGTGTCAACCGCGCCGGTATCGACCTGCTGGCTTCGCCGGATTTGCGCCTGCAGATCGGTGACCGCCTGACGATTGTTGGCGAAGCGAACTCGGTAAACACGGTCGGGAAAATATTGGGTGATGAGATCAAACGGTTAAAGAATCCGAACCTGCTGGCCGTATTTATCGGTATCACGCTGGGTATGCTGTTGGGAGCTTTGCCAATCACGCTTCCGGGTATGAGTACTCCCGTCAAGCTCGGCATCGCCGGCGGTCCGATTATTGTCGGTATCCTGATGGGATCATTTGGTCCTCGCCTTCACCTGACGACTTATACGACAATGAGTGCCAACCTGATGTTGCGCCAGTTGGGAATCATTATTTACCTGGCAGGATTAGGGATCGATTCGGGTGCGCATTTCTTCGAAACGGTTTTCCGGACGGAAGGTTTGCTATGGGTCGGTCTGGGTTTCTTGCTGACGATTGTTCCGGTTCTGATTGTCGGTTTCATGGCATCCCGGTTCTTCAAGCTGGATTATGCGCATAATATCGGTATGCTCTGCGGCAGTATGGCAAACCCGATGGCGCTGAACTATGCCAATACGACTGTTGAGGGTGATGAACCGTCTGTTTCGTATGCGACCGTCTATCCGCTCTCGATGTTTATCCGCGTGATTTCGGCACAGTTGGTATTGATGCTATTTACTTAGTCAGACCTTCGTACATTTCAGAAGCACCTTTTCACCGTCTGCCAGTGTTGTTGCAAACAGATAGACGGAACCGCCATCGGTGATCTTTGCGCGTTTGCGCAATTCTTCTACCGAAAGGGGGAAATTGCGCACGGTTATATTGGCTTGCGGGATAAGCTTGGAAAGGCTTTTACAGAGTTTGCCGGTAAAAGGGAGAACTTCATCCACCCGGAATATACGGCCGGGGAAGTCAGCGACCAACTGTTCCGATGTATACAAATGACTGCTTATATGCAGTTTCTTTACACCCATCCGGAGGGCAATCTGTTTGAAGGCTCCTGCTTTCAGGACAGAGGCATTGGGTTCATACAAATATCCGGCGATCCGGCCGGCTAACGCTAATCCGGCACTACGTTCCTCTTCCAATGTAAAAGAGAAAGAGGACTCCGTTCCATCCGAAGCAAAATTAACGCAATGGATAACCGGAGTGGCCTTTTCAACATCCCGCTCTATGACAAAAAGCAGTTCCTTACATTCGTTTCTGACCGAAAGAACGTGTACAGCCGTTGTTCCGGGCAACAGATCCAACGTCATTTGTATATCTGCCATTGGCGACAGCTTCGCAATAATGCGGGGTGAGCGTTTCAATAAATCCGGAAGCAATCCGGGGAGATCCGGTTCACAATCCTGCAGGGCAAACACTCTTTTATTGCTTTCTCCCCGCCGGGCCGGATCGATATAGAAGGCGTCAACCTCTGGCAACTCGCCTATATAGTGCGTTGTATCCGTATTTATAACCGTGATATTATCGGCTCCTAATACGGAGAAGTTATGTCTCGCCGCTTCACAATAGGCGGGAAAACGCTCGATATAGGTCAGATGTTTTACCTTCTGGGAAAAGAAATAGCTATCGATGCCCAATCCGCCTGTCAGGTCGCACATTGTCCAGTCTTCATTTACCAGACGTTGTTTATAGGCTGCCGTCTGTTCGGACGAGCACTGTTCGGCTGCAATCTTTGCCGGAAAGACCAATCGCTCATTCTCATACCACAACGGCAACTTTTCCCGTATCTGCCTCCGGGCTGCAATCTGGTCTACCACGAAAGGCATATCTATATCAGGATATTTCGAAGCGGAAAGCAGCAGACGCGTCAAATCGTCGGCGGCGTGTTCTTGTATGAATTGTATTTGAGAAGTTGTCAATTCCATATCGGCCTCTAAAAAAGGATACCGACGAACAAAAAAAGAGGATGCATCTCGTGAGACGCATCCTCTTTCAAGCGGAAAGCGAGGGATTCGAACCCCCGGTACAGTTACCCGTACACCGCATTTCGAGTGCGGCCCGATCGACCACTCTGGCAGCTTTCCTTCGGTCGTCATTTGCGAGTACAAATGTAGGGAAAATTTGATACCGTTGTACTCCGGAATGTATTTTTTACATAGAAAAAGGGCATTCTTCTATGAAGAACACCCTTTTGGTTGTTAACGAATTTACGAATTATTTGAAATAGCGGTTGTATAAACCTTCAAATCCTTTACCGTGGCGGGCTTCGTCTTTGCACATTTCATGAACTGTATCATGAATTGCATCCAGGTTGAGCTGTTTTGCACGAATGGCAATACGTTTCTTGTCTTCGCAAGCGCCACATTCTGCATCTTTACGTTTTTCGAGGTTAGTCTTTGTGTCCCAAACGACATCACCTAACAGTTCGGCAAACTTGGCAGCATGTTCTGCTTCTTCCCAAGCATAACGCTTGAAAGCCTCTGCTACTTCAGGATAGCCTTCACGGTCGGCCTGACGACTCATAGCCAGATACATTCCGACTTCAGTACATTCGCCCATGAAATGAGCGTTCAGGTCTTTAATCATTTCTTCATCACAACCTTTAGCAACACCGATCACGTGTTCGTCGGCAAAAGTCAATGCACCGGTTGTTTCGACTAATTCTTTAAATTTGCTCTTCGGCTGTTTGCATTGAGGACAGAATTCAGGAGCTTCATCACCTTCGTGTACATAACCGCAAACTGTGCAAATCCATTTCTTTTTCATCTTTGTAAAATTTTTATTGGTTGTATAATCGTAAAATACTTGTAACACTCGTTATTTGTTCTTTGCAAATGTATGGAAACATTCGAAATTATGCCATACAAAACCTGATAAATTTATTCTATCTGTTAATTGATAAAAACTATGAAACTTATAGTCGCAGCCCCATGTTATAACTTTAAAAACATATATATTATGGATACATCTAAGATTATCAACTTGCTGGGCGAAGAGGGCGAGTTCTTGCTGCAGCACACATGCAAAACGATCGATAAATCGCTTATACATACTCCATCCCCGTCTGTCATAGACGATATATGGATCAATTCGGATCGGAATATCCAGACATTGAACAACCTCCAACGGCTATTAGGTAGCGGAAGGCTGGCAAATACAGGGTATGTCTCTATCCTGCCGGTAGACCAGGACATCGAACACACGGCTGGCGCTTCATTCGCTCCGAACCCGATCTACTTCGATCCGGAAAATATTGTCAAGCTGGCAATCGAAGGCGGTTGCAATGCTGTCGCTTCTACATTCGGGATTTTAGGTTCTGTCGCTCGCAAATATGCACACAAGATACCTTTCCTGGTAAAGCTGAATCATAATGAACTGCTGACTTATCCTAATTCATACAACCAGATTATGTTCGGCACAGTAAAAGAGGCCTGGAACATGGGGGCTGCCGCTGTCGGTGCAACCATTTACTTTGGTTCGGGAGATAGCAGAAGGCAATTGATCGAAGTGTCCGAAGCCTTCGAATATGCGCATGAGTTGGGAATGGCAACCGTATTGTGGTGTTACCTGCGTAACAACGAGTTCAAGAAAGACAATGTGGACTACCACGCCTCTGCCGACCTGACAGGACAGGCTAATCATTTGGGCGTCACGATCAAGGCTGACATTGTAAAGCAAAAGCTACCGGAAAACAACGGTGGATTTACGGCTATCAAATTCGGAAAGATCAACCAGAAGATGTATACAGAACTGGCGACAGAGCATCCGATCGACCTTTGCCGCTACCAGGTTGCCAACAACTACATGGGACGCGTTGGCCTGATCAATTCCGGCGGAGAATCCCACGGGGCTTCCGACCTGAAAGATGCCGTCTACACAGCCGTAGTCAACAAACGGGCCGGCGGTATGGGGCTGATCAGCGGACGTAAGGCTTTCCAGCGCCCGATGAAAGACGGGGTGGAATTGCTGCATACCATACAAGATGTATACCTCGATCCGGAAATCACAATTGCCTGATAAAAAGCAAAAAAGGATGTGTACCTCAAAAGTTACACATCCTTTTTCATTATTCCTCAGAATCTCTTATTTCTTCAGCCACATATCCAACCACTCAAAGAAAGTACGCTGCCAGAGCACGCCGTTCTGCGGTTTCAATACCCAGTGGTTTTCATCCGGATAGATCAGCAATTCGGCCGGTACACCGCGAAGCACTGCCGCATTAAAGGCTGCCATGCCCTGATTAGCCAGGATACGATAGTCTTTCTCGCCATGAATGCAGAGGATCGGAGTATCCCATTTGTCAACAAACAAATGTGGCGAATTGGCAAACGTGCGCTGTGCCGTAGCATTCTGCTTTTCCCAGTAAGCGCCTCCCATATCCCAGTTGGCAAACCACATTTCTTCTGTTTCCAGATATTGCATTTCCATATTGAAAATACCGTCGTGGGCGATAAACACCTTGAAACGTTTGTCGTGATGACCTGCCAGCCAGTAAACGGAGAATCCTCCGAAACTTGCACCCACACAACCTAAACGGTCTTTGTCTACAAACGGTTCTTTTGCCATCTCGTCGATAGCCGTAAAATAGTCTTTCATACACTGGCCGCCATAGTCGCCGCTGATCTGTTCGTTCCATTCCATGCCGAAGCCCGGAAGACCACGACGGTTCGGAGCTACCACGATATAATCGTTAGCTGCCATAATCTGCATATTCCAGCGATAAGACCAGAACTGGCTTACCGGACTTTGCGGACCGCCCTCACAGAACAACAAGGTCGGATATTTCTTGTTCGGATCGAAATGAGGCGGATAGATCACCCATGTAAGCATCTGCTTGCCATCGGTTGTCTTCATCCAGCGGCCTTCGACCTTGCCGATTGCCAGTTGATCGTAGATCTGCTTATTTTCGGTTGTCAACTGAGTGACTTTGTTGTTATCGACCAAATCGATTGAATAGATTTCATCTCCCATGCTCAATGAGTGACGTTGTGCGATCAGCTTATTCTCACCTAAAAGAGCGACGCCTGCATAGTCGTACATGCCGGAGGTAAGCGGAGTGATCTTATTGCCATCCGTCAAATCGATCTTATAGACCTGCGCTTCACCATGCCATACACCCGTAAAGTAAAGAGTCTTTGCGTCTGCACTCCAGACAAAGCCGTCTACATTGGAATCAAAATCTTTGCTGACAAAAGTCTTTTCACCTGTTTCAAGATTCATCACCATTAGGCGGTTCTGGTCAGATTCATACCCGTCACGTTCCATACTCTGCCAGGCAATATACTTGCCGTCAGGAGAATACTGGGGATTGGTGTCATAACCCATAATGCCCTCGCTGATATTGGTAGTCTGTTTGGTATTCAGGTCGTATACATAAATATCCGAATTGGTGGACAGTGCATATTCCTTGCCTGTCTTCTTACGGCTCGTATAGGCAACCTTGTCGGAAGTCGTATTCCACGCCAGTTGTTCGATGCCGCCAAACGGCTTCAACGGGCTTTCAAACGGTTCGCCCTCCATGATGTCGACAGGGTTACTGATTGCCTTTCCGTCGAAATCAGCTACAAAAGGATGCGGAGCTGTTGTCACCCATTCATCCCAATGCTTATACATTAAATCCGTTACTATGATTCCGGTTGCTTTATCCAGGTCAGGATATTTGTCAGCCGTGCTTTTCACCGTCTTTACCTGCGAGATAAACAAGACTTTCTTTTCGTCCGGAGAGAAGGCAAAGCCTTCGATATCTCCATCGTACTTAGACAACTGTTTACGGTGGCTTCCGTCCGGATTCATCTCCCAAAGCTGGCTGCTACCGCTTTCGTTACAGAGGAATGCGATTTTGGTTCCTCCTTTAATCCAGACAGCTTCGTTTTCCGAATAAGCTGTTTTTGTAATCTGCTTGTTATCCGTCCCGTCAGCATTCATGACAAAGACTTCGCGATTACTTCTGTTTTCCGGTACACTGTAATAAGCAACAGTATACACAACCTTTTTCCCATCCGGCGAAACGTTCATTCCCCCGATACGTCCCATTGCCCACAAGGCTTCCGGAGTCATCCTTCCGTCTTTAATTTGAATATCCGAACGTCCGATAATATTTTCCGCTTTTACCTTTACGTCCACGTTAACGTTTACATCTTTATTACTACAAGCTCCAAATAATAAGGATGTTGCCATGACCATTGTTCCGATAGATTTATTCATGTAGTTTATAATATATTGTGTTTTGGGTACGAAAGTACAAAATATAATTTATATCTTTGTCCTATTAATTTAAGAACTGAACAGTATGAATAAGATTTGGTTATTTGGAGCCTCCATATGTATGGTTTTAGCAATGGGGTCTTGCAAACCTAAACAGAGTGCGTATAAGGCAGCTTATGAACAAGCAAAGGAAAAAGAATCAACAGCTCCGGTAGAAGTGGTTGAAGAAGCAGAAGTGGTTGAAGAAGTAACTCCGGTGTCAAAACCGAGAACTTCCAATGTCAGCACACGTGCAGAAAGAATCAATGCCGCACAAGGTGAAGACGCTACCCGGTTGAAACGTTTCAGCGTTGTTATCGGTAGTTTTAAAAACAAAACAAATGCTTACGCTCTAAAAGAACGGATGCAGAACGACGGATATAACGCAGTCTTAGGCGAAAACGAACAAGGCATGTTGCGTGTAATCGTTGCCAGCTTCAACGATAAAGCAGATGCTGCTGACAGCCGCGATGCTATCAAAGCGAAATACGCTCCCAACTTCCAGGATGCATGGATTTTGGAAAGACAATACTAAGAAATAACGTAAGTATTTCCATAAAAAAGAGCCGACAGTTTTTCGAAATTGTCAGCTCTTTTTTGTCTTCCCCAACCAGGGCTTACCCGATATAAATAGGTGGTAGCCCTTTTACTTTTTACTTACAATGCTTACATTTGTCTCATGGATCCGACATTATAATCATTAGCGCAAATAGTTCTCCCCTGCGAAGTAGTAGAGTCATTCGATATAGTCAAGATAGAAAGCAATGAGACCGAGATTCACATCCATCTCGATGAGAAGTTGTCTGAAACCTTATGTAAAGATGTTCACTTCGAATCCAAAGTTTTTATCCCAGCAGTATCAATCATAGATATCCCTATCCGTGACCACAAGGTAATATGGTTATCCCAAATGAGGGTAGGTAAGACGCTTTGGACTCACCCCTCCCAAAAAGTATGTTTAATGTAAAAAGCGGGAGATAGATGATCTACTACTCTCCCGCTCACACATAGTTATCGTTTTAGTTAACTTATATACTGAAGAGTCGAACTCTTCCAATCTGCCCCACTGCCATTCAGCACTATCCTTTTTTCAAAGGGTTTTGATTTAAATGGGTAAGCATAAATCTATATATTTCTTTGCTTACGTGACAAAGGAAGGCCTTATATTTGATATAAACAAATAAAAAACAATTTATTTTTATAAATATTGAATTTTCGTGGTTTTTAGACCGTAAATGCAGATGTTACAACTTTGCTTTCGTATCAACTCCAAACCTGTACAATCCCATTATAAGTGTACCGGATCACAAATAGACTAATAAATATAAACCGAGCGCCTGTAATCAGCCTTTTTCCTGTTTTCATAAGTTTAGCACACATCTTTTTGACCTTGTCTTTTCCAACATGCCGGAACCTTCAATATGCCATGTTGTATCTCATTTATCCAAATACGATCTCGGGAGTTATACATTGCCTGACTCTATGCTTGATTCCTTCTTCTGAGAGCGACCTTTCTCTTATCTGTCGTTTGTATTGATTTAACCGGTGGTTTACTTCTATAATAGATCCCCGGGCTTTAAAGCAACTGCTTCGCAAGGCCCCCTTTAATCTTTCTGCTCTATAGCGGGCGTTTTTCAGTAGTATACCCATTTGTTGTTTTATCGCGTTTGGTTTATGCTGTCTCATAGGCCAAACGTCATAGTCCTCTTCTGCATTGTTATAAAGACTTTCTATATGGAACGGGGTGGAGTATAACGGGGACGCTGTTCTTTATGGAAGAAGTTGTACTTGGCAAAAACTTCCATTTCGTTCTCCTGCATAACTCGATAATTCTTTTCTGGACCGTAACCGGAGTCTGCTGCACCTCTCTTGTCCGATTACTGGATAATCCAGGAAAAACAAAGGGTAAGAGAGGCTTTTCTTCAGAGAAATGATAGTTCTTCTCTCTGTTTTTTCGTATCTTTACAGTATGAAAAGAATACCGAAAATAAAGAGTCGGAAGTAACCCTTCCGCTCTCCAAACACCAGGTGCTTTTGAATGAACAGGAACATTATCTGGAGATCATAGAGCAAATGCGTTGGAAGCTCTACGAGCTGCAGCGCCGCTTGTGGAGTCCCAAAAGCGAGAAGCAGGAAATCTGCCCTATGCAAGTCTTTGTACGGCAGATCATCCACCCCAAATACAAAACACCGGACGGCCGTATCCTGATAGCCCCTCTCCTCCCCCAGACTATACACATGCAAAAGCGGATGCCAGCGTACTGGCCCACATGGCCGTGCGTAAATATGCCGACCAACAACCCCTGCACCGGCAGATAGAGATTTTCGACAGCCAGCGACTGGTGCATGGCAGCTATCTTTTTTACTTTACTGGGGTGTTGCAGGGAAAACGGGGTCAATCCAGAAAAATGGATGCAGGATATGCTCATAAAAGTCAAGGACGAACAGATGGCCAGAGACGATGATTACTCGTCACTACCGCCTTTTAACCGGAAAAAAGGACCGGCATGAGCTATACGATCTATTGACATGTTATCAAACATGTAAAAAACAAAATAATAATCGCATAAAAGATAGTACAACTGCTTTTTTATGCCTTCCTTTGTATCGTCTTCCGATGGAGACATCAAGGGAAGGCTGGCGACGGTTTACGGATGGAATAATCGCTCTTGGTACAAATTTTACTGCTGTAAACACGAACGCAAACCGAAACCTTAATTATGAAATAGGAGGATGGGGAGTCTTACCTGAGGGCAGGGGGACTCCCCTTGCTCATTTTATTCTCTTTAGATTAATAAAACATATGTACGGCACCGAATGGTTACATATTATCACATCCCCATCGCTTGATAAACGAATAGGCATTCTTTAAAGACGTCTTATAAAAAGGGAATCGCTTCATCTTTTTTATATAGCAAGATAACGCAATATACCACAGAATAAATATATTTGTTGCCATATCTCATAAAAACAAAGCCATGTTAATAACGACAACAAACAACCTCGAAGGAAAAGAAATAACCCAGTACTTCGGAATCGTCTCCGGCGAAACGATCATCGGAGCCAACCTGTTCAAAGATCTCTTTGCCAGCATTCGCGATATAGTAGGTGGCCGCGCCAGTTCCTATGAAGGCGTGTTGCGCAAAGCCAAAGACAGCGCATTAGCCGAAATGAGCCAGCAAGCCGCCCAAATGGGAGCCAATGCTGTGATAGCGGTCGATCTGGATTATGAAACAGTAGGCGATACAGGCAGTATGCTTATGGTCACGGCAGCTGGAACCGCTGTACGCTATCGGGATAAAGTATAAATATTTTTCCCTCTAAACAGAAAAAGGAGTCAGTTCTAAAAGAACCAACTCCTTTTCACATCGCTTTCGCTTTTAAAACGGCGGCTATCTAC
>URZO01000126.1 GCA_900552465.1 uncultured Parabacteroides sp.
TCTCCTGCAAAAATAATGCAAATTTGTATAAGTCGGTTACCGCCAGCTCTTTTTCCACGTATCCGCTGACAACGGGAACGTGCGCCACATAGCGGCGGCTGACAGGCATCGTGCTACCCAAATTATCCACATAGTAGTTACCTCGCGGACTTATCACTCGCAAGATAGGTATTTTTTGTTCCACTTCCAATTTAATCATGCCCGAAGGAGTCTTGTAGGCTTCCACGCGGGCAATCATTTCGTTCTTCAGCAGTTCATTTTCAATCCGGTCTGTGTTGATCTCGTCCATCGGCTTTTTTATCGGGTTCAGATCGGCACTCTTGAGGAGGGAGATCAGGTCGCTCTCGCTCACAAAGTGCTTGTCGAGGCTGTCCACGACTACCACCTGCAAGTCACGGCACAAATCTTTCTGCCTGCTTTCCCGGAAGAAGAAGGAGACAAACACGATGTAACAAAACAACAGTGTTGCAACTATTATGGATACGGTACGGACCACTCTTTATTCTTTTTTATCCAATATTTGTTTTACAGGTTCTACCAGCAGTTCTATGTTACCGGCTCCGACCATCAGGACTACATCGAGTCGGCCGGCTTCGGCAGAGACGACATCCAGGAGTTCTTCTTTCCGGATCAACCGCTTGTCAGGGGTTGTCACGGCATCGAAGATGATCTGCGAGGTGACACCCGGTATCGGTTCCTCGCGTGCGGGGTAAATGTCCAGCAGGATCAATTCATCCAGGAGCGACAGGCTGGCGGCAAAGTCGGCGGCAAAGTCGCGCGTACGGGTGTAGAGATGGGGCTGGAAGATACCGGTCACCTTACGTCCGGCATACAGTTCCTTTACGGAAAGGATGCTTGCCTTCAGCTCGGCAGGGTGATGTGCATAATCGTCTATCAGGACGATGTTATCTTTCTTGAGGTGGAAGTCGAAGCGGCGGCGCGGACCGGCAAAGGTTGCCATGCCGTGTTTGATTTCCTCCGGTGTCGCACCGTTCAGCCATGCAAGGGCGATAGCGGCCACACCGTTCTCGATATTTACTTTTACGGGGACGCCCAACTGGATATCCGGGATGCGGACATCGGGACCGACGAAGTCGAAGAATATCTCTCCACCTCCGATACGGATGTTTTCGGCGTGGAAGTCTCCCCCTTCGGTTGCGGAATAGGTATAGAGCGTAACTCCTTCTTGCAGGCGGGGCGTGACGTCAATGCCCTGCTTCATGATCAGGCAGCCGTCGGGACGGATCAGCGAGGTGAAGTGTTCGAAACTTTCACGGTAGGCCTCCGGGGTTCCATAGATATCCAAATGATCGGGATCAGCGGCGGTGATGACGGCCATATAGGGCCTGAGCCAATGGAAGGAGCGGTCGAACTCGTCTGCCTCGATCACGGTCAGGTCGCTCTTAGCGGAGAGCATCAGGTTGCTGTCGTAGTTCTTCAGGATACCGCCTAAGAAGGCGTTACAATCAACGTGCGACTGCTTCAACAGGTGGGCTACCATCGAAGAGGTGGTCGTCTTGCCATGCGTACCGGCAACACAGAGTCCGCGGTTGCAATTGGTGATCTCGCCCAGCACACGGGCACGTTTCATCACCTCAAAACCGTTTCCCCGGAAATAACAAAGCTCCGAATGGGCCTCGGGAACGGCGGGCGTATAGACCACCAGCGTCTTTGCCGGGTCGGTAAAGTCGTCGGGGATCAGGTCGACGTTATCTTCATAATGAATGACGGCTCCTTCATAGTTCAACTGTTCCGTCAAACCGGAAGGGGTCTTGTCGTAACCGGCCACCTTCTTCCCTTTCGAAAGAAAGTAACGGATCAGGGCACTCATCCCGATACCGCCGGCACCGACGAAATAGACAGCCGTTATGTTGTTTATATCCATATATTCTTATTCGTTACGATTCGTTGTTACAAAGATAATACCTTCGTAGCTTATTTGTTATAAAAGTCCCGCAGGTTCTTTGAAAAAGACTATAACTTTTTGCGGAAAAGACTATAGCTTTTTATGCAAAAGAGTATAGCTTTTTGTCTAATAGAGTATAGCTTTTCTACCGACAGGCTATAACCTTGTCCTAATTCACCTTGTCAAAAGTCCTATTTATAGCGTTTGTGTCCTGGCGGGCTTGACCCGCCATCTCATACTAATCATTGTAAATCAGTTTAGTATGAGGTTGCGGGTCAAGCCCGCAATGACACGCTAAAGCGTTAGAACCTACTTTTGACACATCCCCAAGCCTCCTTTTACGAAATGATCTTTACAATTTCATCAACAATATGTTCGGCACTCTGGTGATGGGCCAGCGTAGCGATGTTGCGGCTCAGGGTGCGGAGGCGCTCTTCGTCGTGGACGACTTCGAGGGCTTTCGACACCAGTTGTGCCTCGGCATCCTTGTCGGCGATCATGATAGCGGCATCTTTCTCGACCAGCGCCAGGGCATTCTTCGTCTGATGGTCTTCCGCCACATTAGGGGAAGGGACCAGGATAACCGGCTTCTGCAACAGGCAGAGTTCGGAGATCGAGCTGGCTCCCGCACGGGAGATAATCAGGTCGGCTGCCGAATAGGCATAGTCCATACGGGTGATAAAATCCGAACACCAGATGCGCATGCCCCGATAGGCTTTCAGGTGTTTCAGGGCCTCTTCCTGATAATAACGCCCCGTCTGCCAGATCACCTGCACCTCGCTTTCGGCGGCAAAGAGCTTGTCCAGGTCGCCCTGTATGCTGCGATTGATCGTCCGGGCACCCAGGCTTCCGCCGACAACCAGGATCGTCTTCTTCTCCGGCGAGAGCTTGAAGAAGTCTAAGGCCTCCTCACGCTTGCCCCGCGCCTCTTCCAGATCCTGGCGGACCGGGTTACCGGTCATGACGATACGGTCGGCAGGGAAGAACTTTTCCATACCTTCGTAAGCGACACATATTTTACTGGCTTTCTTGGCCAGCAGTTTATTCGTAACACCGGCATAGGAGTTTTGCTCCTGTATCAGGGTCGGGATTCCTAAAGAGGCAGCCATCCATAAGGTCGGTCCGCTGGCATAACCGCCTACGCCTACGGCAATATCGGGCTTGAACTCGCGTATCGTCTTCTTGGCAAGCCGAAGGCTTTTGACCAGGCGGCCGACGACGCGGATGTTGTTCATCAGGCGGGCACGGTCGAAACCGCTTACCGGCAGCCCTACGATGCGGTAACCGGCGGCCGGGACTTTCTCCATCTCCATCCGGTCTTCAGCTCCCACAAACAGTATTTCCGCCTCCGGGAAACGTCTCCTGAAGGTATTGGCGATCGAGATAGCCGGGAAGATATGTCCTCCGGTCCCACCGCCGCTTATGATGATTCGGTACTGTTTCATATTTTAGTTTCTGTTGTTGTTTCCGTTCTTGTTTCTTCTCTCAGTTCGGCAACGGCTTCAAGAGGGTTGGAATCCGCTCCCGTCCCATCTTCTGCAGCTCCCGTCCCGTTTTCAACGGGTGCCGACCCATTTTCCGACGGATGCCCATCCGTTTCCGGTTCGATGCCTATGGAATTTTCCTCCGATGCCAGTGCCTCCGTATCATCCTCATTTCCCATATTGGCTCCGAAACGGCTTACGCTAAGGATGATACCGATATAGGCACAACTAATCACGGTCGACGTACCACCGCGGCTGACTAACGGCAAAGGCTGCCCGGTAACCGGTATCAAGTCTACCGCCACCGCCATATTCGTCAAAGCCTGGACAACGACCAGCAGCCCGCAGCCCAGAACCAGATATTTAGGGAAGAGTTTATCGCATTTACGGGCGATCATCCCGACTCTGACGAGCAGGATGATATACAGGAGCAACACGAAGATGCCCCCGACGATCCCCATCTCTTCTATAATAATGGCATAAATAAAGTCAGAATAAGCCTGCGGCAGGAAATCGCGTTGTTGTCCGTGGCCGGGAAATTTGCCCAACAGCCCGCCACGTGCCAGCGCGATCTTGGCATGCACGACCTGATAGTCGTCGCCATCGATACTGACAGCCCTTCCGGGTTCGAACTTCACGGCGTCAGCCGGATCGGAGAAGCGTTCGACACGGGCCCTCCAGGTATGTACGCGGTCGGGCATATAGTCAATCACCTTATCCGGCGCGAATTTGATAAACAACACGCCGACCAGCAGCAGGCCTATCCCTACCCCGCTTAGTTTCAACAGGCGTATAATCGAGATCTGCCCGATAAACATCATCATAAAGATGACGGCAAACAGCAGGACGGCGGTCGAACCGTTATTGAAAAAGATCAACCCGCAGACGGCCCCGACACCGCCCAAGATGTACCAGAACATCTGTTTGTCCGTGAACCAGTTCCGCTTGCTCAGGATAAACGCCGTATAGCCGATAGCCGATATCTTGGCTATCTCCGAAGGCTGGAAGCGTATGCCCAGTATCTCCAACCAACGGGGTTCCCCGTTCACCACGACCCCGACAAAAGGCGTGATAGCCAGCAGGATCATCGAAACCGGCAAGAGTAAGCTCAACAGGGAGTAGAACCTGCACGGGATATTGTGCATCAGCAATACGAGCACAAAACCGCCTAACAGGAATGTTGCATGACGGACAATAGGCGCCCAGTGATTCGCATTCCTATAGGCAATCGTACTGGTTGCACTAAAGACCTCGATCACCGAGACCAGACACAGGAACATGAAGATCACCCATATCACCCGGTCGCCCTTGAATAGTTTACTTGCCAGATCCATTGTTCATTCGTTTTATAAATTCCGTACACAGGCCTTGAACTGGTCGCCCCGGTCCTCATAGCTCTTGAAGAGGTCGAAGCTGGCACAGCAGGGCGACAACAGGACGGTGTCTCCCTTTTCAGCCAGTTTATATGCTTTCGTTACAGCTTCTTCCATTGAACGGGCATCTTCGATCACCGGCACTTTGCCGTCGAAGAAGCCGTGCAGCTTGGCATTGTCCACACCGAGGAAAATCAGGGCATGCACCTTTTGTTTTACCAACTCTTCAATTTCGGAATAGTCGTTTCCCTTATCCGTTCCGCCGAGTATCAGCACCAGCGGAGTAGTCATACTCTGCAGGGCATACCAGCAGGAGTTCACATTCGTAGCTTTCGAGTCGTTGATATAATCGACTCCACGTACACGCGCCACTTTCTCGAGGCGGTGTTCCACCCCGGTAAAGTCGCTCAGCGAAGCCCGTATATTCTCGTCATGGATATCCACTACCTTGGAGGCGATACCCGAAGCTAAGGAATTATACAGATTATGCTTTCCCGATAATGCTAATGAATCTTCTTCCATTGTAAACGTACCGTTTGAGGTTTCAATTATTATCTTTTTGTCTTCCGTATAGCCCTTTACGCCGGCTTCGTGAGTCTCGGCGAACGGGTAGAGAGTTGCCTGCGGGTGGCGCTTGGCGATTTCGCGGGCAATGATAGGATCATCGTTCCAGAAGATGAAGGCATCTGCGGCCGTCTGGTTGCGGATGATGCGGAATTTGGCATCCACATAGTTTTGCATCTCGTAATTATAGCGGTCCAGATGATCCGGCGTTATGTTCAGCAGGATAGCGATGTCCGCTTTGAAGTCGTACATGTTGTCGAGCTGGAAACTGCTCAGTTCAATCACGTAGACGGCGTGAGGATCTTCAGCCACCTGAAGGGCGAGGCTGTTCCCGACGTTACCGGCCAGTCCGACGTCGACACCCGCCTGGCGGAGGATGTGGTAAGTCAGCATGGTTGTCGTTGTCTTGCCGTTGCTCCCGGTGATACAGATCATCTTCGAGTCGGTATAGCGTCCGGCAAATTCTATTTCGGAGATGATATGCGTACCTTTCTCCTTCAGTTTCTTTATGATGGGAGCCTTGTCGGGAATCCCGGGGCTCTTGATAACTTCGTCGGCATTCAGGATGTCGGCTTCGGTATGCTGGTTCTCTTCCCAACGGATTCCGTGGGCGTCCAGCATATCCTTATACTTGGGTTTGATAGACGAGAAATCGGAAACGAACACGTCGAATCCTTTCGCCTTCGCCAGCACGGCGGCACCTGCGCCGCTTTCGCCACCTCCTAAAATAACAATCCTCTTCATTTTATCTTCTATATATATTAATCATATATAAACCTATAGCGTCGGAAGTAACTCTTTCCCCTCTCGAGAGGGGATAAGGGGTGTGTTATTCTCATAACCTGTAACACACCCCCTGCCCCCTCTCAAGAGGGGAACAGTTACTCTTCTTATCTCATTTTCAGAGTTACAATCGTAATCACCGCCAGGATGATGCCGATCAGCCAGAAACGCACCACGATCTTCGATTCGGGGACAACGTTAAAGGGTTTCTGTATCACGGCCTGTATACCCGCATTACCGGGCTTCTGGAAATGGTGGTGAAGGGGTGCCATCTTGAAGATCCGTCGCCCTTCGCCGTATTTCTTTCTCGTATATTTGAAATAAGCCGTCTGCATAATGACAGACAGGTTCTCGACCAGGAAGATGCCGCAAAGGATCGGGATCAGCAGCTCCTTCCGGATGATAATCGCGAACACAGCGATAACGCCACCCAGCATCAGACTTCCCGTATCTCCCATAAACACCTGTGCCGGATAAGAGTTGTACCACAGGAACCCGACCGTCGCCCCGATAAAGGCCGCCGCAAACACCACTAACTCTTCCGCCCCTGGAATAAACATGATATTCAGGAAAGACGCAAACTCGAAGTGCGACGACATATAGGCCAGAATCCCGAGCGCGACCCCGATGATGGCGGAACTTCCCGCCGCCAGTCCGTCCAGACCGTCCGTGAGGTTCGCCCCGTTAGACACGGCCGTTACGACAAAGATTACCATTATGACGAAGACCAGCCAGGCGGCCTCTTCCTTGTACTGACCGGCCCAGTTCACCAACTGCGCATAGTCGAAATTATTATTCTTCACAAAAGGGATCGTCGTCTTGGTCGACTTCTTTTCTACCGTATGATAGCGAACCTCCTCGATCACATTGTCGTGCCGCACTTCCATATTCTCCTTGATCACGACATCCGGGCTCATAAAGAGAACCAGACCGACGATAAGTCCCAGGCCGACCTGTCCGATCACCTTGAACTTGCCGCGCATGCCTTCCTTGTTCTTCCTGAACACCTTGATATAGTCGTCGGCAAACCCTAATGCACCCAGCCAGAGGGTTGTCACCAGCATCAGGATTACATATATATTCGTCAGCTTCGCACAAAGCAAGGTGGGCACCACGATGGCAATGATAATGATGATACCTCCCATTGTCGGCGTTCCTTTCTTACTCATCTGTCCTTCAAGGCCAAGGTTGCGCACCGTCTCGCCGATCTGCAGGATTTGCAGCTTGTCGATGATACGGCGTCCGATAGCCGTCGAAATGAACAAAGACAGGATCAATGCCAGAGCTGAACGGAATGATACGTACTTGAACATACCGGCACCCGGAAAATCGAGCTGATCCAAATAATTAAACAGATAGTACAGCATGTCTCTTATTGTTGTTGTGTTGCAAATATTTCCCGTAGCTTCTCACGGTCATCAAAATGATGCTTAACGCCTTTTATCTCCTGGTAATCTTCATGGCCTTTGCCGGCAACAAGGATTACATCGCCTTTCTTTGCGAGCATGGTAGCAGTCTTAATGGCTTGCGTACGGTCGGTGATGCAGAGCGTGTGCTCCATATCGGCGGCGTTCAGCCCGGCCACCATATCCCGGATGATTTCGTCCGGTTCCTCGAAACGGGGATTGTCGGATGTCAGGATCAGCTGGTTGCTCAACCGGGAGGCTTCTTTCGCCATGATAGGGCGTTTGCCTTTATCGCGGTTACCGCCGCAACCGACTACGGTGATTACCCGGCCACTGCCGTCCAGAACTTCATGGATACTGTTCAGCACATTAACCAGAGCATCCGGCGTGTGGGCATAATCCACAATCGCCGTATATCCTGCCGGAGATTGCAAGGTCTGGAAGCGTCCGGAGACGGAATGCAGGTCGCTCAATACGACCAACACCTCTTCCGGGTCCTTACCTAACGAAACGGCCGCACCATATACGGCCAGCAGGTTATAAGCATTGAAACGTCCTACGAAGCGGGTCATCACCTCGCGGCTGTTGATCAACATCTCGGTCCCTTCAAAATGGGATTCCAATATCTTCCCCTTGAAATCGGCCAGCGTACGGAGCGAATAGGTCAGCTTCCTGGCCGCCGTATTCTGCAACATCACCAAACCAGATTTATCGTCCGCATTCGTAAGGGCAAAAGCCGATGCGGGCAGGTCGTCGAAGAACTTCTTTTTCGCTTTCAGATAATTCTCGACTGTTTTATGATAGTCCAGATGGTCGCGCGTCAGGTTGGTAAAGATACCACCGTCGAACGACAGGCCACTGATACGTTTCTGGTCGATCGAATGGGAACTGACTTCCATAAAGGCATATTCGCATCCGGCTTCTACCATGCGTGCCATCAGGCCGTGGAGGGTGATTGGGTCGGGCGTCGTATGATCGGTCGGGATCGCTTCGCCGTCAATATAATTGCATACGGTTGAAAGCAGTCCTACCTTATGCCCCATCTTACGGAACATTTCATACAATAAAGTCGCGATCGTCGTCTTGCCATTCGTTCCGGTAACACCTACCAGCGTCAGTTTGTCCGAAGGATTGTCATACCAGGTCGAGACGACCTTGCCTAATGCGTCCGCCGAATCTTTCACCCGGATAAAACAAATGTTTCTCCCGAATGAAACTTTCCTTTCTTCCGAAAGGGATGGAATTTCCTCGCAGATGACCGCTACGGCTCCTTTGGCAATAGCTCCGTCGATATAGGCATGTCCGTCGACTGCAGTGCCTCTGACCGCTACGAATAAAAAGCCGTTTTCCACCTTACGGGAGTCGGACTGGATACCTGTGATTTTTACATCATCAGCACCCACTGTTTCCAGTACATCCAACGTATGAATCAATTTCTTCAGTTCCATATTCTATCTGTTTGCAGACAGGTCAGAAAACCTGTCCTTCTATTATTTTAATGTTAAGCGGATGGACTGTCCTTTGGCAATCCGCGTTCCCGGTCCCATCGACTGGGAGGAAACTCGTCCCATTCCATCCAATACCACTCGTAAACCTGCACTTTCAAGCAAGTAGACAGCATCTTTCGCTCCCATGCCGATCACATTCGGAACCAGTCCTTCACGGATCGTCAGATCACGCAGATGAAGTTCTTCATCTCCTTCTTCCCGCTTAGAGGTCACCCATTTTGTTTCCAGGCTATCCGTGTTTGCACTGACATCGAGCTTACCCAATACATTTTCCAACGCATCCAGATTACCATTCTTTGCCGCCGGCAGCATAACTGCCAACGAATCGCGTTCCATATCGCGCACGTCGAACGACATATGGCTGGCATAGACTTTCTCGGCAATGGCCTTCACTACGCCTCCGGACATCGTACCCCCTGAAGGATAACCGATACGCGGACGGCGGATCACAACAATACAGGAATACTTTGGTTCATCGGCCGGGAAATATCCGCAGAAAGCAACCTGGTGACCGCTCGTACGGTAAACACCGCCGGATGCGATCTGTGCCGTACCTGTCTTTCCCGCGATACGGATAATATCCGAATGCACGGCTTTACCTGTTCCCTGCTCAACCACACCCAACAACATATCCTTGATAATAGCCAGTGTGTTGTCGGAACAGATCGACGATTTCAGGACTTCCGTCGAGAAACTCTGCACCGTCTTACCATTGTGCATGATCTCTTTGGTAAACATCGGGCGCACCATCTTACCACCGTTCGCTATGGCATTGAAAAATGTCAGCGTATAGATCGGAGGTATCTGCGTTTCGTATCCGAACGACATCCAGGGCAACGTAGTCTTCGACCAATATAAAGTGGTATCATTCGGCATACGTATCTTGGCACGTCCGGCTCCCGGTATTTCCAGGTTCAGCGGGATGGTCAGACCTAATTTATACAGGCCCTCCACATATTTAGTCGGGTTCTTTTCGTATCCTTTCAGAATGATCTTGGCAACACCGATATTCGATGAATACCAGATCGCCTGTTCTGCCGAGATACGACCGTAACCACCTTTGTTCATATTATGGTCGGTCATGCGGGCTCCTTTATACATATAAACACCCTTACCGACATCCACCGTATCGCTCGGCTGGCAGACGCCATCTTCCAACGCCACCATCATAGAAGCGACCTTAAAAGGAGAGCCCGGCTCTATCTCATCAGCCACAGCATGGTTTTTCGTTTCGGCATAAGCACCTTCACGGATACGCCCCATATTGGTTATTGCCTTTATCTCGCCTGTGGAAACTTCCATCACTACAGCTGTTCCCGATTCGGCATCGATCTTCTTCAACATATCGACCAATGACTTCTCGGTTATATCCTGGATATTAATATCTATCGTCGTACGGATATCCATACCGTCCACCGGCTCCACCTCAACGACATTCGTCCAACCGCCACCTACACGACGTACCGAACTCAAACCGGCTTCGCCCCGGAGCAACGAATCGTATTGCAACTCCAGACCATTCTTTCCCTTGGTCATACCTCCGGCTTCAATTTCACCATAGATATCTCCGATCGTACGGGAAGCCAGTGTACCGAACGGCTTCTGACGCTGCACCATTTCCTTGGTATAGAATCCGCTTTTGTACCGGCTTAAACGAAGGAACGGATATTTCTTCATCTCTTTCAGGTCGGTATAAGAAGCACGGCCTTCATAGACGGGATACTGGCGGCTTTTACTTTTCAGTCCGCGAAGCAGATGAGCCTTATATCCGGCCGGTGTCCGGTTTTTGAATTTCCGGGATAAATAGACCGACAAAGAATCGACTCCGTTCACCTTCGAACTCAGGAACGTATCGACAGAAAATCCATCGGCCCGGAAGTCTATATAGGTATAGTAACGAGGCACACTGGTAGCCATCAGCTTTCCATCGGAAGAATAGATGTTTCCGCGTCCGGGCAATATCAGACGGTTCGGGCGTTTCTGGCTTTCTGCCACTTTTTCCCATTTCTCCTTTTCCACGAAAGCTGTATCAAACGTGCGTAGCAATATTCCAACCGCTATAAGCCCC
>URZO01000127.1 GCA_900552465.1 uncultured Parabacteroides sp.
ACCGTGTTCACCCGCAGCCCTTCCTTCCGGAGCGCCGCCCTGAACCCCGCAACCCTTGCCGCCGTCACATCCTGCAACAGCAACCTTTCCTTCATGCAGTAGCGGCCAAACCGATTTCGCACCGCCCTGTACAAGTCCGCCGTACTCTCAGCGCCAGCCTCCCGCTTGCGCCTTTCCAGCACCTGCATACTTTCATAAAAATTACTTTTTCGCATAAGCCTTTATCTATTTGATTAAAATGATAAAGGTACAACAGATGGGAATGGGGAAATAAAAATTAAACAATCACAAAATCAAGATACTTTATTTCAACAGCCTCCGGTTATTATTATCACCACTTTCCAATACACTCATTTGATGAATGGCTATTTGGTTGAGTTTGACAAGCCGCTCACCCTGCGACATAGCCTGTTCAATGAAAACTGCGTTTAAGTTCTCCATATTGGACAAACAGATAAGTTCATTAATTGTGGCATAGTCACGGATATTGCCTTTCAGATCAGGATTAGCTTCGCGCCATTGCTTTGCCGTCACGCCGAACATCGCAACGTTCAACACGTCAGCTTCGTTGGCATATATAACGCAGGCCTGCGCTGGTGTAACTTCTACAGGTATAAGGTTATGCTTTATGGCATCAGTATGTATGCGATAGTTGATTTTTGACAGTTCACGCTTTGCCGACCAACCAAGCAATCGTTGTTCTTCGGTTTTCAGCCGTTGGTATTCCTTAACGAGAAGCAACTGGAATTTAGGGGAAATCCACATACCGAAATGATACGCTATATCCCTGTGTGCGTATGTGCCACCATAGCGACCAGCCTTAGAACGAATGCCTATCGCATTGGTCTGTTCAATCCACGTTTTTACCGAAAGTACGAAGTTGTTGCTTCCTGCTGCATTTTTAATTGTACCGAATTCGGTACAATTAAAATTGGGGTTATACAGCATTTCCCATTCGCCAAGATATTCTATAGTGCTTTTAAGGCTTAGCCAACGGAAGATTATATGCTCTTGCAGTTGGCTTCGTGCCATATCGGTAAGACTGATATAGTCTTCCTCGTTATATTGGACAACGCTAATATCTGTATTCTGAACTGTAATTTTTGCCATTTGTAATTGAGGCTTTGAATTTCACTTGTAAATGATCTCTAATTTGCTGCTCCATATATTTATACTTTCAGCATTTTCATTGCAGCTTCATAGTCTTTCAATCTTCTATCTCTTCTTCCTTTGTCTCCTTAGGAGGATTTTTCATCCGCTCCAGGAATCTCCGGGCATCTTCCCCGTAAAGTATTGGGGTTTCCTTAATTGGTCTTGCCATACAGATTTTCCTCCTTTCTATTTTAGTTTTACGATGTAAAGGTAACCCTTTTCCTCTAATCTCCAACACAATTTCTCAAAGAGCGCGTTTTATGGCATACGGACATACCAGTTGCACGGTTTGTTTGTCCGCATAAGCCTTTATCTATTTGATTAAAAAGATAAAGGTACAATAAATGCTCTTTTCCTGTCATTTGGATCATATTTTCTTTTTAATCCTAACATCTAAGTACCCAAAACTATGCAATCCGGAAGATAGAACAAAGGATTCCGGACCGCTTTTTCCAAATCATCTAAATCATTTTTTAAATCATCCCAATGATTTTAGTAAACCATTGGGATGATTCCGGACAATTATGCTGATGATTTTGGAAAATGATTCAGATGATTTGAAAATGACGTGAAGAAGAAGCGAAAAAACAGTTCGGACAATCGCTAAATACATGCTAAAAAGCAGTTTTTGACCGCTAAAAGGGGACAAAAAGAAGTGCTTCGGGTTTTAGCATTTGGATAGAAAAAAAGAAAATCAGATTACTTCACATAAAAAATCATCCGCATAAAATAAAAACGAACCACCCTGTTGCCACCTGAATCGACAAAAGGATAGATTATTGATAAAGGCCAACTTCCGGAGAATCGCCTCCATGCAGACAAAACGACTTTACAAACGATACCGGCAAAAGAGAAAGCGGTTCTATTGACAATTTGACATTTTGACAATTTGCCATATATCAGGAACAAGATCGCACACCTCGCACCAAAAATCAGGAAACAGGTGCTTTTATTAGTCTATCTCATAACTTTTCACTAATTTCGCACCAATATTTTAAATGAATGTAAAAAAGATACGACTATGATAAAGAGATCTGTTTTAGCGTTATTTATTGTATTGTTATTCAGTAGTAATCGGGCAGGAGCGCAAGACGTTAATATAATCGGTGGAAGCCAGTTGAACAAACAGGTTCAGGTGGCGGCACCCGATACTTTTCCTTTATTAGAGATAGATGAAACGGAGCTGGAGAAAATTCCGGATCTCAGGACGCAGTTTGAGAGACTGAACAGCAGTTACTCCGCGCCTGCCGCACCGAGCGAGAACCTGCTCCGTTTTTTAAAGAAAGACGAGATAGATCTTTCACCGGAAGCCAGATACTGGGTCGATTGGGTACGGGACCCGTCTACCGTCATCAACCCGTGGATGACATTGCGGGATACGACGATCGTCAATCCGTTGTTTACGCCGATCCTGTTTAAAGGAGGGCTCATTCCGGAAGACCTGCAACTTTATGATAAGAACTTTGTCAGCAAACAGCGTCCCAGTTATTCCCTGTTCACACCGGACACGACCTTGTTTCAGGACGAGGTTCTCAGGAACAAGCTACAGAACACGGCATACAATTATGTTCGTGTAAACTACCCGGAATATTTCCGCTACTCGGAACGCGACCTGCCGACCGATATTGTAAAAACGCATATAATCAATAAACCGACATACGAACCGGCACTGATCAAAATAGAAAATGATCCGAATGCCTTCAGTGACGTAGACGCTCCGGTCAGGTTCATCCCGGAACGCCGCTACTGGACTTCCCACTTCGAAAGCGCTATACAGTTCGCTCAGAACTATATCTCCCCGAACTGGCATAAGGGCGGTGTGAGCACATTAAACCTGACTAATCGCCAGTATTTCGTATACAATTATAATAAAGACAAAATTCAGTTTACAAACGAGCTGGAATGGAAAACGAACGTCTACACGGCTCCGAAAGACACATTGCGCGATTATAAAATCGGGGACGACGTGCTGCGCCTTCACAGTAACATCGGTTACAGGGCTTTCAACAAATGGTTCTATACGTTTGACGCTACATTCCAGACGCAGATGTTCAGCAACTTCGCCGAAAACACGGACAATAAGTTGGCCGGATTCCTCTCGCCGTTCAGCATCAACCTCGGTCTCGGTATGAAATATGACCTGAACAAGAGCTTTGCAAACAACCGCTACAAGAAGCTGACACTGTCTACCAACCTGGCTCCGCTCTCTTATACGTTTATGTATAGCACGAATAAGAATATCGACCTGGGCCGTCACGGCTTCAAGAAGATCGAAGGGACGGAGGATGAATACGAGCACAAATTGAGCCAGTTCGGTTCCACGATAAACGCAACCATGACATTCCAGTTCAACCGGAATATAAGCTGGTATTCCCGTTTCTATTATTTTACCAGCTACGACCGTATGTTGGGAGAGTTTGAAAACCGTCTGACAATGGCAATCAGCCGCTTCTTCTCGACCACTATATCGTTGAATTTGCGTTATGATGATGCGGTGGCCAAAAAAGATGATTTTGACAGTTATCTGCAGGTCAACGAGCTATTGAGCTTCGGCTTTAATTACAAATGGTAAGACAAAGTCTATTATTTCCATAATAAACTTTGTTAATCGTGACATAATATCCAAATATTATTTACTTTTGCCTCGGTTTTGCAATGTCGAGATTACAAATATGAGCGAAAGTATCAAACACAATGGGATAATAGAGAAGATCGACAGCGGTACGGTCTACGTCCGGATCATCCAGCAATCGGCCTGTTCCGGATGCCACGCGCGAAGTATGTGTGCGGCATCCGAGAGTAAGGAAAAGATTATCGAGGTGCCTGACAACTCCGGAATGTTCCATGTAAATGAAGAAGTCCAGCTATGCGGGCAAAGTTCATTAGGGCTGCTGGCCGTGCTTCTTGCATTTGTTTTTCCGCTGATTATTGTACTTGCGGCTATTGTAACAGGTACCAGTATGCAATGGGAAGAAACCACAAGCGGGTTAACCGGACTGCTGCTCTTAGTTCCTTATTATTGCATATTATACTTTTTACGCGATAAACTAAAAAGACGATTCATTTTTACTTTGAAAAAACTTAATTGACAAAAATATCATGATTTTAATTGCCGTTATTTCATTAGGAGCGATTGGAGCCATCGGTGCAGTTTTTCTATACGCCGCCTCCAAGAAGTTTGAAGTATACGAAGATCCTCGTATCGCACAAGTTCAGGAGGTACTGCCTGGCGCTAACTGCGGAGGTTGCGGATATCCCGGATGCGGTGGTTTTGCGGCCGCCTGTGTAAAGGCCGACACGCTGGACGGACTGTCATGCCCCGTCGGCGGAGCACCGGTCATGAGCCAGGTCGCCACGATCCTCGGCAAGGAAGCGGGAAGTGCAGAACCGATGGTAGCCGTTGTACGATGCAACGGAACCTGTGCAGCCCGTCCGCGTACCAACCGATACGACGGCGTACAGAGCTGTGCGATTGCTTCCACCCTGTACGGCGGAGAAACCGGCTGTTCATTCGGTTGCCTGGGTTATGGCGACTGCGTGTCGGTCTGTAACTTCGACGCCATCCACATCAATCCGGAAACAGGGCTTGCCGAAGTAGACGATGAAAAATGTACTTCATGCGGAGCTTGCGTAAAGGCTTGTCCGAAAAGCATCATCGAACTGCGCAAGAAAGGGCCGAAATCCCGCCGTATCTTCGTCAGTTGTGTCAACAAAGACAAGGGTGGAGTCGCCAAGAAAGCATGTGCAAACGCTTGTATCGGCTGCGGCAAATGTGCGAAGGAATGTCCGTTCGAAGCGATCACCGTGGAAAACAACTTGGCTTACATCGATTACACCAAATGCCGCCTGTGCCGCAAGTGTGTTGCCGTATGTCCGACCGGCGCTATCCACGAGCTGAACTTCCCGCCGCGTAAAGAAGCAGCCCCTGCTGCAGACGCCGACAAAGTGAAGCCTGCCGCCACTCCGAAACCGGCTGCTCCGAAAGCAGAAGTTCCGGTAGCAAGCGCAACGCCGAAAACAGAAACTCCCAAAGTTGAAACAAAAGAAGAAACAAATCAAAAATAAAATCTAATAGTATGCTAAGGACATTTCGAATCGGAGGTATACATCCGCCCGAAAATAAATTGTCTGCCGGTAAGAAGATTACCGCGTTGGCTGCTCCTAAGCAGGTAATCATACCGCTCAGTCAGCACATCGGGGCTCCGGCCCAGGCAGTGGTCAAGAAGGGTGATCCAGTGAAGGCAGGAACGCTCGTCGCCAAGGCTGGAGGCTTTGTCTCGGCCAACATCCACTCGTCGGTATCCGGTAAAGTAAACAAAATAGACAGTGCTCTCGACGCAAGCGGCTACAAACGCCCGGCCATCTACATCGATGTGGAAGGGGACGAATGGGAAGAAACGATAGACCGCAGCGAGACACTGGTAAAAGAATGCACGCTGACATCCAAAGAGATCGTCGACAAGATTGCCGCCGCTGGCGTCGTAGGCCTGGGCGGTGCGACCTTCCCGACACAGGTGAAGCTGATGCCTCCTCCCGGAAGCAAGGCGGAGATCATCATCATCAATGCCGTCGAATGCGAACCTTATCTGACCTCCGACCATTCCCTGATGATGGAAAAGGGCGAACAGATCCTGGTTGGCGTAACCTTGCTGATGAAAGCAGTAAACGTAAACAAAGCCGTTATCGGCATCGAAAATAACAAACCTGATGCAATCGCCCACCTGACAAAGCTGGCTGCCGCTTACCCCGGCATCGAGATCATGCCGCTGAAGGTACAATATCCGCAGGGGGGTGAAAAGCAGTTGATCGACGCCGTGATCCGCCGCCAGGTGAAGAGTGGCGCACTGCCTATCTCTGCCGGAGCGGTCGTACAGAACGTGGGTACCGCTTATGCCGTATATGAGGCAGTTCAAAAGAACAAGCCGTTGTTCGAACGTGTCGTGACCGTAACCGGAAAGGCTGTTGCCAACCCGTCGAACTTCCTGGTCCGCATGGGTACGCCGATCAATATGCTGATCGAAGCGGCCGGCGGTATTCCGGAGAATACGGGCAAGATTATTGGCGGCGGCCCGATGATGGGTAAAGCGTTAGTAAGCGCCGAAGTGCCGGTGACTAAAGGCAGTTCGGGCGTCTTGCTGCTGACGAAGGAAGAATCCGTCCGCAAGCCGATGCAAGACTGCATCCGTTGCGCCAAATGTGTGAACGTCTGTCCGATGGGGCTGAATCCGGCTTTCCTGATGAAGTTTACCGTATACAAGGACTGGGACAAGGCGGAAGAGGGTTACATCCAGGACTGCATCGAATGCGGTTCCTGCAGCTACACCTGCCCGGCCAATCGCCCGTTGTTGGACCAGATCCGTTTAGGCAAAGGAAAAGTAATGGGTATTATTCGTGCAAGAAAGTCATAAAACAAAGAGCAATATGGAAAACAAATTATACGTATCGCCTTCGCCCCACATCCATGGCGGCGACAGCATAAGCAAAAATATGTACGGTGTGCTGATTGCCCTTGTTCCGGCTTTCCTGGTATCACTCTACTTCTTCGGATTGGGTGCGCTGATCGTGACTGTCGTCTCGGTTTTCTTCTGTGTCCTGTTCGAATATCTGATTCAGAAGTTCCTGATGAAAAAGGAACCGACCATCTGCGACGGTTCGGCTATCCTGACCGGCGTATTGCTGGCTTTCAACCTGCCGTCGAACCTGCCGGTATGGATCATTGCCATCGGTGCGCTGGCCGCTATCGGCATCGGCAAGATGTCGTTCGGCGGACTGGGCAACAACATCTTCAACCCGGCGCTGACGGGACGTATCTTCCTGCTGATCTCTTTCCCGGCACAGATGACAACCTGGCCGGTTGTCGGACAGCTGACCTCCTATACGGATGCCACAACGGGCGCAACCGTCCTGTCATTAATGAACGAGGGCGCGCTCGACAAGATGCCGACGCTCAGCGACATGCTGGTCGGTAATATGGGCGGCAGCCTGGGTGAAGTCAGTGCAATCGCCCTGCTGTTGGGTATGTGCTATATGTTATGGAAGAAGATCATCACCTGGCATGTTCCGGTGTCTATCTTCGTCACGGTATTTGTATTCACCGGCATCATGCATCTGGTGAACCCGGTTCAATATGCAAGCCCGTTCGTGCACCTGCTGTCCGGCGGTCTGATGTTAGGAGCTATCTTTATGGCGACCGACTATGTGACTTCGCCGATGAGCAAGAGCGGGATGATCGTTTACGGTGTCGGCATTGGTATCCTGACAACGGTGATCCGTCTGTTCGGTTCTTATCCCGAAGGTATGTCATTTGCCATCTTCATCATGAATGGAGTTACTCCGCTAATCAACAGTTATATGAAACCTAAACATTTCGGAGGAAAATAAGCATGGCAAAACTAAAATCAACATTACCCAATATGTTCCTTTCGCTCACGGTCATCTGTATCGTGGCAGGAGCCATATTAGCAGGTGTGAATATGTACACCTCCGGCCCGATTGCCGCCACCAAAGCCGCTGCGCTGGAAGAGGCGATCAAAGCAGTCACACCGGATTTCGATAACAAGCCGACGGAAGACGCTTACATGGCTGTCACGGCCGACGGCGATTCGCTGAAGATATACCCGGCCACCAAAGACGGCAAATTCGTAGGCGCTGCCGTAGAAAGCAACACCAAGAAAGGCTTTAGCGGCGAGATCAGAGTAATCGTCGGTTTCGACGCCGATGGGAAACTGCTGAACTACTCCGTACTGCAACACGCCGAGACTCCGGGTCTGGGCGCCAAGATGCAGGACTGGTTCCGGGCGGACAAGAACCACCAGAGCGTGCTGGGACGTAACCTGGCCGACGGCCAGTTGAAGGTGTCCAAAGACGGCGGGGATGTAGACGCTATCACGGCCGCCACAATCACCAGCCGCGCATTCCTGAACGCCGTGAACCGTGCCTACAGCGCATTCTCCGGTGCCGACGGACTGACCGGAGCTACCACTTCATCCGATAACACAACTAAAGAGGGAGGAAACGACAATGAGTAATCTGAAAATACTGATGAACGGTATCATCAAAGAGAACCCGACATTCGTGCTGTTGTTAGGAATGTGCCCGACGCTGGGAACCACCTCTTCGGCATTGAACGGCATGAGTATGGGACTTGCCACTATGTTCGTTCTGATCTGTTCCAACATTGTGATCTCCGCATTGAAGAACCTGATTCCGGATATGGTGCGTATTCCGGCTTTCATCGTCGTGATCGCGACGTTCGTGACGGTTGTCCAGATGTGTATGGAAGCCTTCGTTCCGGCTTTATATGCCAGCTTAGGCTTGTTTATCCCGCTGATCGTCGTAAACTGTATCGTGCTGGGACGTGCCGAAGCGTTCGCCGCCAAGAACGGCATCATCCCTTCCGCCCTCGACGGATTGGGAATGGGACTTGGCTTTACCTTAGCTCTGACGCTGCTGGGTGCAGCCCGCGAACTGTTAGGGACAGGCAAGCTGTTCAGCCTGACACTGATGCCGGAAGAATACGGTTCGCTGATCTTCGTTCTGGCTCCGGGTGCCTTTATCGCATTGGGCTATCTGGTTGCTATTGTAAACAAACTGCGTAAAGCATAAAACCGAAAGATATGGAATATATATTGATCTTTATCGCCGCCGTCTTCGTAAACAACGTTGTACTGGCACAATTCCTGGGTATATGCCCGTTCCTGGGCGTATCCAAGAAGGTGGAAACGGCAGCCGGCATGGGCGCAGCCGTGACTTTCGTATTGACGATCGCCACCATCGTGATGTTCCTCGTACAGAAATATATCCTGGATGCATTCGGGCTGGGCTTTATGCAGACTATCAGCTTCATCCTGATCATTGCCGCTCTGGTACAGATGGTAGAAATCATCCTGAAAAAGGTGTCACCGGCTCTCTACCAAGCTCTTGGAGTGTTCCTCCCGTTGATCACGACAAACTGTTGTATCCTGGGTGTAGCGATACTTGTTATTCAAAAAGAATATAATTTATTGGAATCGGTGGTATATGCAATCTCTACTGCTATTGGATTTGCGTTAGCTTTGATTATCTTTGCAGGTGTCAGAGAGCAATTGGCAATGACAAAAGTTCCCGACGGCATGAAAGGCACTCCCATCGCCCTGATCACAGCGGGCTTGCTGGCTATGGCATTCATGGGATTTTCAGGGATTGTATAATTACTAATCTAAATAAAAAGGAAGATGAAACAGAAGATTTTAGTAGCAGGTGGAACTGGTTACATCGGATCACACACCACAGTAGAATTGCAGAATGCAGGCTACGAAGTAGTCATTATCGACGACCTCTCTAACTCCAATATAGAAGTATTGGACGGTATCGAACGCATCACAGGCATCCGTCCTGAATTCATCAAGCTGGACCTGAAAGATAAAGAAGCAACCCGCGAAGCGCTGAAAGCTCATCCGGGAATCAAAGGGATCATCCTGTTTGCTGCCAGCAAAGCGGTGGGCGAATCCGTACAACAGCCGTTGAAATACTACCGTAACAATGTCGTTACGCTGGTCAACCTGTTGGAACTGATGCCGGAAGCCGGTATCGAAGGGATCGTCTTCTCTTCTTCCTGCACGGTTTACGGACAGCCTGATCCGGAGAACTTGCCTGTAACCGAGGACGCGCCGATCAAACCGGCTACCTCTCCTTACGGAAACACGAAGCAGATCAACGAAGAGATCATCCGCGATACGATCCACGCCGGCGCTCCTTTCAAGAGCATCATCCTGCGTTACTTCAACCCGATCGGAGCGCATCCGACGGCAGAGATCGGCGAATTGCCTAACGGCGTTCCACAGAACCTGATCCCTTACCTGACACAGACGGCTATGGGTATCCGCAAGGAGTTGAGCGTATTCGGTGACGATTATGACACGCCCGACGGCTCTTGCATCCGCGACTATATCAACGTTGTAGACCTGGCTAAAGCTCACGTTATCGCTATGGACCGCATGCTGGGAGGTAAGTCGCTGGCTAACGTGGAAATCTTCAACCTCGGAACCGGTAACGGCGTATCCGTATTGGAACTGATCAACACATTCGAAGCCGCTACAGGCGTAAAAGTTCCGCACAAGATCGTAGGCCGTCGCGAAGGCGATATCGAAAAGGTCTGGGCTAACCCCGAATATGCCAACAAGGTATTGGGCTGGAAAGCTACGGAAACGCTGGCCGACACTTTGGCTTCCGCCTGGAAATGGCAGTTGAAGCTGCGTGAACGCGGCATCATGTAATAGAGTTTATCATATATTTTTTTAATATAGATGCCGGAAGGGACTTCACTGTTCTTTCCGGCATCTTTTGTATTTTACATATATGAGCTATTTGTGTCATTGCTTTCCAACAAGGCATCGCCTTGTGCCGCA
>URZO01000128.1 GCA_900552465.1 uncultured Parabacteroides sp.
AACAACGCCGGTATCACGAAAGACGGTCTGATGATGCGTATGAGCGAAGGCCAGTGGGATGCCGTTATCGGCGTCAACCTGAAGTCTGCTTTCAACTTCATCCACGCTTGTACTCCGGTGATGATGAAACAGCGTTCAGGCAGCATCATCAATATGGCATCCGTTGTCGGTGTACACGGTAATGCCGGTCAGAGCAACTATTCCGCTTCCAAAGCAGGTATGATCGGTCTGGCTAAGTCTGTTGCACAGGAATTAGGTTCACGCGGCATCCGTGCCAACGCAATCGCTCCGGGCTTCATTATGACAGATATGACGGCTGCCCTGCCGGAAGAGGTTAAGACCGAGTGGGCAAAGAAGATCCCTCTGCGTCGTGGCGGTACGCCTGAAGATGTGGCTAACATCGCTACATTCCTGGCTTCCGATATGTCTTCTTACGTATCCGGCCAGGTGATCCAGGTTGACGGTGGCATGAACATGTAATATATGGAAGTTATCTACGAAGACAATCATATTATTGCGGTAAACAAGACGTGCCGCGAGATTGTACAAGGAGATAAAACCGGTGATACTCCTCTTTCGGACATGCTTAAGGCGTGGCTGAAAGAGAAGTATTGTAAACCCGGCAATGTCTTTGTAGGCGTTACGCACCGGCTGGACCGCCCGGTCAGCGGTGTCGTTCTGTTTGCCAAGACAAGCAAGGCGCTTTCCCGTCTGAATGAAATGTTTCGTGTAGGTGAGGTGAAGAAGACCTATTGGGCGATCGTCAAGAACTGTCCGCCGGCAGAAGAAGGCGAACTGGTGAACTGGCTTGTCCGCAATGAGAAGCAAAACAAGAGTTATGCTTACGACACGGAACGGGCGGATGCCAAGAAAGCAATCCTGCACTATAAAGTAATTGCCCGCTCGGACAATTATTATCTATTGGCCATAGACCTGAAAACCGGCCGTCATCATCAGATCCGTTGCCAGCTGGCCAAAATGGGCTGTCCCATCAAAGGCGACTTGAAATACGGTTTCCCCCGTTCCAACCCTGACGGCGGCATCAGCCTGCATTCCCGCAGCGCCGAATTTATCCATCCTGTCTCAAAAGAACCGGTCAGCATTATTGCTCCTGTTCCAGGGGATGCGCTTTGGAAAGCGCTTACAGCTGGAATAGTTGAAAATTGAAAGTTATTTCAGCTTTCACCTTTCAACTGTTTCAACTGCTCTCTTGACTTACTCCGCGTCACAATATAAACGCCCAGGAATACCAGGGCAATCGCTATGCTTTTCATCAGTCCGAACGTATCCAGTCCCACTATCACTGTTATGATAGAAGCAATGATCGGTTGCACATAGTTATACATGGTCGCGACGGTCGGCCGCAGAATCCGCTGTCCGATCGGAACCAGCAGGTAAGCGAAGAAAGTACCGCCCAGTACGACCACTGCAAGGTTCAGATAAATAGTTGGCGGCAGATTGACAAAGTCGATGCCTGCAACACTGTTGTAGGAGAACGGAATCGTGCAGATAGCCGAATAGGTAAACATCCATTTCATCAGTGTGACCGGCGAGTACCGCCCGATTAATCCTTTATAAACAACCACATAAATGGAGAAACAACATTGCGCGATCAGGCAGAGAAGATCTCCCCACATATTGCTTCCGCCTCCCGTCGCCGTCTGTTGTCCGCTCAGGATAAGCGTCAGTGCACCTGCCGCCCCGACAAATATACCGAGTACCTTCGTTCCCGTAATCGGCTCTTTCAGATAGAACGCCGCGATAACCATGGTGATGATAGGTGTGGAAGTGGCAACGATCGTAGCGTCTATCGGTGAAGTCAGCGACACGCCGAAGACGTATGTCCCCTGGTTGAACACAATCCCAAAGAGGGCGGCAAAGAACAATTGCTTCATGTCTTCATGCGAAACATGTTCTCTGCGGGTAAAGATCGAAGCAATCCAGAACACGATCGCCGCACCCAGCATACGGAAGGTTGTCAGCGAGATTGCATTCACCATACCACTGGATAAAACAATCTTGGAAGAGGGAGACATACATCCCCATAACATATTGGCAGCCAGCATGGCTAAATGCCCTTTGTAAGCCTCTGATTTCATGATAGCCCGTTTGTTTTGTAGCAGCAAAGGTAATGGTAATCCGTCATTTTGCCGTCACAAAACAGTATTTCCTTGTAAAAACAATTCTTTCCCATATTATAAACTAATTCATATATAGTGATAAACTAATCCAAACCTAACGATGAACTAATTCCTAAGTAGTGAAGAAGTAAGAATAGGGTGTACACCGTATTGCTAATACCATGTACACCCTATTGGCAATACCCTGTAGACCGTATTCCAAATACCCTCTACATGGTATTATTACTCTCTTGCTATATATGAATTAGTTCATAAGGAGGTATGAATTAGTTCCTCCTTATGTTTGATGTACTTTATCTAATTTATTCCTACCTTTGTTGTAAACAATAATAATGATAAGATATTTATGAAACCGACTCGTATTATCGAAATTTGTGCGAACTCCGCCCAGAGCTGCGTGGAAGCGGAAGCCGGCGGAGCGAAACGTGTGGAACTTTGTGCCGGTATCCCGGAAGGGGGAACGACACCCAGCTATGGGGAGATCCGGACGGCGCAGGCACTGACTTCGTCTATCGATATAAATGTGATTATCCGCCCGCGCGGAGGAGATTTCCTCTATACATCGGCCGAGGTGCAGTCGATGCTGCTGGATATCGAGCTATGCAAGCAATTGAAAGTGCACGGCGTTGTCTTCGGCTGCCTGACGAAAGAGGGAGATATCGACGTGCCCTTGATGCGCCGGCTGATCGAGGCTGCCAAGCCGCTGTCCGTCACCTGCCACCGCGCCTTCGACGTGTGCCGCGATCCGTTTGAAGCCCTGGAGCAACTGATCGGATTGGGTTGCGACCGCATCCTGACATCCGGCCAGCAGTCTGATGCCGTGAAAGGCATTCCGCTCATCGCCGAACTGGTCAAACGGGCGGCAGGCCGTATCATCATCATGCCTGGCTGCGGCGTGCGCGAGAATAACATCGCCCGGATCGAGGAAGAAACCGGAGCAAAGGAGTTTCATACTTCCGCCCGCAGCATTGTTTACAGCCGGATGGAATACCGCAATGAAAATGTTCCGATGGGCAGTAGCATCGTCTCTTCCGAATTCGAGACCGTGGAAACAGACCGGCGGAAAGTGGCGGCTTATTTATAATGTATATTAACAACTAAAATAAAGAAGACAATGGAAGAACCTAAGAAAAGGCTTTATCGTTCCAACAAGGGAATGATTGCAGGTATTTGCGGCGGGATCGCCGACTATTTTGGCTGGGACCCGACGTTAGTGCGTATCGGGTATATATTATTGAGTATCTTTACGGTGTTTTCCGGGGTGATCGCTTATCTGATCCTCTGGATGGTTATACCTAAACAACCTTATTAATAAAGAATGAATTTTGAATTATCTTCTCCATTCAGTCCGACGGGCGATCAGCCGGAAGCGATTGCGGCTCTGTCCGACGGTATAAAGAGTGGTGTGCCTTTCCAGACCCTGTTAGGGGTAACGGGGTCCGGAAAGACGTTTACAATTGCCAATGTGATCAAGGAGGTAAGGAAACCGACCCTGATCCTGAGTCATAACAAGACGCTTGCGGCACAGCTGTACAGCGAGTTTAAGGCGTTCTTCCCGAATAATGCCGTCGAGTATTTCGTCTCTTACTACGATTATTACCAGCCGGAGGCCTATCTGCCGAGCACGGATACTTACATCGAAAAGGATTTGCAGATCAATGACGAGATCGACAAGTTACGCTTGCGGGCTACCGCATCGCTGCTCTCCGGGCGGAAAGATGTCATTGTCGTCTCTTCCGTCTCCTGCCTCTATGGTATGGCGGATCCGACTGCTTTTGCCGAGAAGGTGACGCATCTGGAACGGGGCATGCGCATCGACCGCGACAAGCTGTTGCGCCGCTTCGTGGATGCCCTTTATGTCAATAATAAAATAGAGTTTAACCGGGGATGCTTCCGGGTAAACGGGGACACGGTCGACATCTTTCCGGCAATCGAAACCTTTGACGGGGCGGCATACCGCATCGAGTTCTGGGACGATGAGATAGACCGCATCTCTTCGTTCGACCCGCAGACCGGACAGGAGATAGACGAGCAGGACGAACTGAATATCTATCCGACAAACCTTTTCGTCACTACGCAGGAACGTATCAACATGGCTATCGGGCAGATCGACGTGGACCTGGGTACGCAGGTGAAGTTCCTGCAAGAGATCGGTAAGCCCTACGAGGCAAAGCGTTTGTATGAACGGGTCACTTTCGACCTGGAGATGATACGCGAACTGGGACACTGTTCCGGTATCGAGAACTATTCCCGCTATTTCGACGGCCGCCAGGCGGGTGAACGTCCTTTCTGCCTCCTGGACTATTTCCCGAAAGATTTTCTGCTGGTCGTAGACGAGAGCCATGTGACGATCCCGCAGATACGGGCCATGTACGGGGGCGATTATTCCCGAAAGAAGAATCTGGTGGAATATGGGTTCCGGCTACCGGCGGCGATGGATAACCGTCCGCTCACGTTCGACGAGTTCGAATCGCTGACCCCGCTGGCTATCTATGTCAGTGCGACGCCGGCCGATTACGAGTTGGAGAAGAGCGAAGGGATCGTGGTCGACCAGGTGATCCGTCCGACCGGCCTGCTTGATCCGGTGATTGAAGTGCGTCCGACACTGAACCAGATCGACGACTTGATGGAAGAGATCACGAAACGCTCTGCCGTGGACGAACGTGTCCTGGTGACGACACTGACGAAGCGTATGGCGGAAGAGTTGACCACCTATCTGATGCGGATGGGCGTTCGCTGCAACTATATCCACAGTGATGTCGATACGTTGGAACGTATCCAGATCATGGATGATCTCAGGAAAGGATTGTTCGACGTCCTGATCGGTGTCAATCTGCTTCGTGAAGGGCTCGACTTGCCGGAAGTTTCGCTGGTCGCCATTCTGGATGCCGACAAAGAAGGCTTCCTCCGCTCGCACCGCTCCCTGACGCAGACTGCCGGACGTGCGGCCCGAAACGTGAACGGAAAGGTGATCTTCTATGCCGACAAGATAACCGACAGTATGCGCCTGACAATGGACGAAACGGCACGCCGCCGTGAGAAGCAGCTTGCCTACAACGAGAAACATGGCATCACGCCTCGCCAGGTGATCCGGAACAGCGTCTCCCTGATGGCGGAAAAACAGCAACCTGTTACGGGCGAACCGTATGCATACGTGGAGCCGGAACCAAGTCTGGTCGCAGATCCGGTGGTTCAGTATATGAACCGTTCGCAGCTTGAAAAGGCTATCGAACGGACGAAGAAGCAGATGATGGAAGCCGCTAAGAAGCTGGAATTTATCGAAGCTGCCCAGTTCCGTGACGAATTGGTGAAGTTGGAAGATCTGTTGGGGACAAAAAAGGAATAATAAAGATCATGATGAAACTGAAGTATCTGATATTACTACTGTCGCTTCTCTCTTTCCCTGCCGGAAACGCACAGTCTGTCGAAGACAGGGCGGTCTATGATCGCTATTGCCAGGCAATGGAATCGAAGAAGGCTTTGCCGACGGGTGAACTGATGGTGGAAACGGCCCGTTTCTTCTTAGGGACTCCATACGTGGCCGGTACATTGGAAAAGGAACCGGAAGGGCTGGTTGTCAACCTGCAGGGGCTGGATTGTATGACGCTGGTCGAGAATACGGCTGCGCTGGTCCGCTCTCTGAAGGAGCAGCAGCATCCGTCATTCGATCTCTATATGTCCTCCCTGAAAGGTATGCGCTACCGGAACCCGGATAAGGCTACGCTGGAGTATACTGACCGCCTCCATTACACATCCGACTGGATTTATGAGAACGAGCGGAGGGGTTACCTGAAAGATGTAACGAAAGAGGCAGGAGGGAAGCCGCTTGAGCTGGATATCTTTTTTATGTCTACGCATCCGGATAGCTATAAGCAGTTGAAAGGGCATCCGGAACGTGTGGCGATAATGGCGGCGAAGGAGCGGGAGATCAGTGCCCGTCCGTACTATTACATCCCGCAGGATGAGATCAACGCGCATGCCGGAGAGATACGGAACGGCGATATCGTCTGCTTTGTAACGACCGTAAAGGGATTGGATATCTCCCATGTCGGCATTATCTGCCGGGAAGGGGAGAAGCTGACCTTTATCCATGCCTCGACTACTAAGAAACAGGTGATCGTGAATGAAGAACCGTTGCAGGAGTATGTACAGGGCATCAAGCGTAACAGCGGCATAATGATTGTCCGTCCGCAATTCTGACGGTTACTGGAAGAGTTCGAATGCAAACTTGAACCCGATACCGTCATATTTCAATTTGTCGAACCCGACAAAGGCGGCGACGTTGAATATATGGTTACCGAAGCCGTATCCTATTTCCGTATAGCTGGGCTTGACCGGCATCCACAACTGGCTGAGGTAGAAACGTTCCGAAATGATATGTTTGGTTGCTTCCGGTTTGATTAATTGGAAGAGCATAAACGGGCTTTCATACATAATGTGAGCTTGTGCATATTTGTCGGAGGCGTTGAACCATACACTTCTCAGCTGATGGAAGACACCTCCGAAATCATCTCCTCCCCACGACTCGGGGAAGTTATGCCGGGTGAAATAGCGGTAATCGGCAAAATAGGTTGATTTCTGGTCTGTATATATACCTCCGCTGACGTGGTAGTTAAACCGGCGCGACAGACCGAGGTAGATACTTTGGTGGATGTCTGCTTCTATACGTCCGTAATTCCCGCTGCTATTCCATACGCCGGGTATGGCTTTCCCATATTCCAGGGAGATCGTCGGATAGTAGGAGTAGAGGTACTCTTTACGATGACCGTCCATCCAGTAATACTGCCGGGGGGTATAGGAGATGCCGATAGTCGGGATAAAGTCGTCATAGTTGTCATTGATAATTTCCGTTACACCGTCTCCCGGATCAATGGCGCTTTTCCGGGTCGGGGTGCGGTGGTGATACGAGACGCCGGTTGTTAGCTGGAAGCCGTTGAACAGTTCGATCTGGTTTCGAAGCTCGATATAGTAATGCTTGAAGTATTGCAAGTCCAGATTGTCAAAATTGAATGCGGAATCTTTTAGCTGTTCGTTGATTTCATTCATGATCTTGGAGGAATATCCCTGGTTGGTGTTTCCGAGGCTCAGGCTTAAGGCTCCCCGCTTCTCAGGAAGATATTCCCAGTCTCCCCCGAACTTAAAGAACAGTTCTTTCCGTTTAAACACGAAACCGACCTCAGGGTGGAAACGTAGCTGGCGATCCCGTTTGAATGTCTTGCTGAAACGGATCTGCTGCTTATATGTGATACCGTTTCGTCCCGAATAGCCTAACTGGAAAGGATTCAGTATGCCGGAGTACTTCAGACGAGTGGTTTTGTAATCCAGGTTGATCGTATTGGTCAGCTTTTCCGTTATTTTCAGATACCTTTGGATATTGCCGGTATCGCTTTTTTGCAGGATTGCAATGTTTTTCTTTTCGTATTTCTTTTCTTCTTCTCCGGTTAGCGGAATATCCCGTTTCCTGTTCCAGTAACTGCTGTCGCTTATGATCGGGATCGTGTCGGACGATAGTCTGTAATATCCCGTCAGGTCGAGCGACTTGTGTTTTTTGCTCTCGTAGTCTTCTTCCACCCATTCGACTGCATCGTATTTAAAAGAGGTGTGATAAGAACTGGCAATAGCATTTCCCAATACGTGATACCGGAGAAAGAGGTCGGCTTTTTGCGGCAAAATGAAGTGGCGGTAATCACGTCCGAATGTCATGACGAGGTTGAACTCGGCGAAGGAGAAGCGTCCGTTTACGTCGATCTTGTCGATGCGCCAGTCTTTATCCGTGATATAGAGGTCTCCGCAGATTAGTTTCTGGCTCCATAGCTTGGGCATGAAACGTATCTTGTATATTTTCAGGTTATCGGCAATTTCAATACTTTCCAGATTGAAGTTGTAGAACTTGAACGCTTCCCGGGCGACCGGCATGATGATTCCTTCGTTATAGATGGTAGGCGAGTAGACGTTCAGGTTCAGGAATGCCAGGACCTCCTGTTGCTTAGCCCCGTTTGGTATACTGTTTCCGTATAACGCCTTGAAGTTATGCTGATAGTTATTGGGGGCGTTGAATTTGGAATGACTCACCATTTCGAAGATCATGTCCTTGTTCTTCCGGTCTACCGGGAAAAGGTGATGGGCAAAGCGCATTAAAGCGTTTCGCTTAAGGATTTCGGTTTTACCTTTAATATAGATTTCCGCTTCATATTGGTTAACGGCAGTCCTGTATTTATCTGCATATTCGATTACTTTATTCATAATAGAATCCCCTTGCAGAGACGACACCGTTTTTTTTGTTCGTCCCAACAATAAAAGATCTCCATAACTACCGTCAGGATTAGCTAAGGCAGCTGCTGCGATAAAAAGCAGAATGATTATATTAATATACTTTTTCAACAAATTATCGTCCCTTTCTTTACAAACGTAATTAATAAAATCGAATTACCAGGCTAAAGAGTGTAAAATGTTTATGAATTTAGTAAATTATCAGATTAAACATATTATGCTTTTAAAAGAAAAGTATTACATTTGTGCTTCACAAGTATGTTATATAGCAGTCGTGGTTAAACAACAAAAAGAAGAGGTCGATCTATCGGCCAGTTTGGCAGAAGTATGGAGAGTCCTGACCGAAAAGGAACGGGATGTGCTCCGTAATAATTCGACGATCCAGCATTTCAAACGTAATGAGTTGATATATTGCGAGGGCGACGAACCGAGGGATATGATGTGCTTATTAAAAGGCAAGGTGAAAATCTTTAAGGAAGGTGTAGGCGGCCGAAGCCAGATCATCCGGATGATTAAGCCTGTGCAGTACTTTGGTTACCGGGCGAATTTTGCCCAGGAAAACTATCTGACGAATGCCTCTGCTTTTGAGGCTTCGACAGTATGCCTGATTCCGATGACCATCGTTACTGACCTCTTAATGGGAAATGCGAATCTTGCAATGTTCTTTATCCGCCAACTTTCTCTCGATTTAGGAATCGCTGATGAACGTACGGTCAACCTTACCCAGAAACATATCCGGGGTCGTTTGGCAGAATCGTTGTTGTTCCTGAAAGACAGTTACGGCTTGGAAGAAGATGGGGCAACGCTGAGTATTTACCTGTCTCGCGAAGATTTGGCAAATCTCTCCAACATGACAACATCCAATGCTATCCGTACATTGTCTACTTTTGTCGCTGAGCGTATTATTGCAATCGACGGTCGAAAGATCAAGTTGATAGACGAAGACAAGCTCAGAAAGATAAGTAAGATGGGATAAGGGAATAAATTGAAAGTTGAGAATTGAAAATTAAAGGACTACGAGGTCTCTGTAATAATTTTCAATTCTCAATTTTCAATTATAGAGCTTTTCTGATACGAACCAGTCGTGTCAATAATCCTTCCAGTAAATCGAGTTGCAACATGTTGGCCCCATCTGATTTGGCCTTGGAGGGTTCCGGATGGGTCTCGATAAATAATCCGTCGGTTCCGACAGCAATGGCTGCTTTGGCTATTGTTTCGATCAATGCCGGAAGCCCGCCTGTTACGCCGGATGTCTGGTTCGGTTGCTGCAAGGAGTGGGTTACATCCATGATAACCGGATACCCGAACTGCTGCATTTGAGGAATCCCGCGATAATCCACTACCAAGTCGGTATAACCGAATGTTGTGCCTCTTTCCGTAACCATAATGTTGTTATTTCCGGCATCGGTTACCTTTTGTACCGCGAATTTCATAGCTTCGGGTGAGAGGAATTGTCCTTTTTTGATATTGACGATCTTGCCTGTCTTGGCTGCGGCGACCAGCAAGTCTGTCTGGCGGCAAAGGAAAGCCGGGATTTGCAGGACTTCGACATATTCGGCTGCCATCGCGGCTTCTGTCGTTTCGTGGATATCTGTTACTGTCGGGATATCGAATGTCTCACTGACTTTGCGCAGTATCTTGAGGGCTTTCTCGTCTCCTATGCCGGTAAAAGAATCCAGGCGGGAACGATTGGCTTTCCGGTATGATCCTTTGAATACATACGGGATGTTCAGTTTATTCGTAATGCCGACTATTTTTTCAGCAATTCTTAAAGCCATATCTTCTCCCTCTATCACGCAAGGACCTGCCATCAGGAAGAAATTATCGTTGTTCTTTAAATCGTTTATTGTTATCATAATCGTTATATGTTGTTTTGTCTCAATAATTCCAATGTCCTCTCGATCTTTTCTTCTGTCGGCAATGTTGCGTCTATCCAATGGATGGTACTTCCCCGGCGTTCCATGCCGCGGAACCAGGTCATTTGCCGTTTGGCAAACTGGTG
>URZO01000129.1 GCA_900552465.1 uncultured Parabacteroides sp.
GCTGAGAGCCTTCCGCGCTTTCGGAAATGTTATTTTTTATTGTCTGTGTTGCTTGTGATGCCGCAGGGCGGCTAACGGTCATAACGAGGCATACCGCCTGCTCGAACAGGAGAGAAAGCGTATTACCGGCGACTTCGTCACAGTTTACACTGTCTTTCATCGCCTCTTCTTCTCCTGTCTTGTCAAAGGAGAGTACCGATGTATGGTTAGAACCATTCTTTACCTGAAACCGCTCGGACACGTGTGCTGCCAGTTGCCCGATTGTTACGGCACGCTGCACACTGATGAAAGCAGCATACCCTTTCCGGCTCCATCTTCTGAAACGGATTGCGATCGGCTTATGTGCATACTGCTTTTTCATCTTGTTGTCTGTTCTGTTTTTTTATTTGGCAACCTTTTCGAGTTTCTTCATGATGGAGAACATGAACAATGCGGCGACAAGGCAGCATACGATCAGTACACCCCATACCATCCAAAGTTGCATATCACCCCAGATATTACCGATGACACCGACCAGCTTGTTACCCAATGCTGTTGCTACGAACCAGCCGCCCATCATCAAACCTTTATACTTGGGAGGCGCTACTTTTGAAACGAACGATATACCCATCGGTGAAAGGAGCAGTTCGGCGAATGTCAACACGAGATAGGTCGATATCAGCCAGTTGGGAGAAACGAGTTGGCTGCTTTCGATACCGTTGGCCGCTACGCTGTCCGGTGTCGGCAATCCTAATGAGCCGATAGCCAGAATCATGAAACCGATGGCTGCAATCAACATACCCAAACCGATCTTTCGCGGAGCGGAAGGTTCTTTTCCTTTCTTAGCCAAATAGCCGAATACCGCCAGCGATACCGGGGTCAGGGCTACAACAAAGAACGGGTTGAACTGCTGGAAGATCTGCGGCAGGATCGTGATAGACGGTTCCAATGTCGAGTAGTTGATCCCAAGCAGGACCAAACCGCCGACGAATACAGCGGTCGATATCGTTTTCGCTTTGCTGGTTGCCGACTGGAAGATAGAGAAACCTGCATATACCATGACAATCAGTAAAGTCAGGTTGATGATGCTGAATCCTAAACGGTCCAGGCCGGTTGCGGCATTAGCCGTATAGTCGCGGGCGAAGAATGTCATGGTCAATCCGTTCTGGTGGAATGCCATCCAGAAGAAGATAACGACAGCGAATACGAGGCACAAGGCGATGATACGCTGCTTGGTTTCTGCCGGAGAGATTTCTTCTGTCGGTTGTTCGGTTTTTGCAGCAGCAGCTGCTGCATTTGCCTGTTTGGTATTCACATCCGCATGTTTGAATGTTTTGCGGAAACCATAATAAATAGCTATGGAGAGAATCAAAGAAATACAGGCAACGCCGAAACCGTAGTTATAGGCTTCAGACAGTTTGTCGATGTATGTAGTCGAAAAGCTTGCCAGGTCGCCTGTAAAGTGCTGTGCTGCTCTGAATGACTCGAGCAGTTCTGTTCCTTTTTCGGTGATCGTACCGTTCAGATACTGGTGGGCAAGCGAGGGGATCTGGCCTTCGTAAGTCAGGTTAGACTTCGCCAGCATCCAGTTTGTCATTTCCGTAGCCATAGTCGGAGCATACAAGGCACCGATGTTGATGGCCATATAGAAAATACTGAAGGCTGAATCCCGTTTGTTTCTGTATTGAGGGGCATCGTAAAGGTTACCGACCATAACCTGGAGGTTCCCTTTGAATAAACCTGTTCCTAATGCAATCATTGTTAATGCACCGAACATCATCCATTTAGCGGATTCGTTGCCGGCGGGGATGGATAATAGCAGGTATCCGAAAAACATGATAAAGATACCGCTTGTTACCATTTTCCCATATCCGAACTTATCGGCAAGCCAACCACCGATCAGGGGAGTAAAATACACTCCGGCAAGGAAGGTGGAGAATATATCCGATGTCTCGGAGGCGGTGAAGCCGAACTTTGCTTGTAAAAATAGTGTAAAGATCGCGAGCATGGTGTAGTAACCGAATCGCTCGCCCGTATTCGCTAAGGCTAACGCGTATAAACCTTTAGGCTGTCCTTCAAACATAGAATTAAAATTGTTAGATGATTATTGAATGATTTGTTTTATTGCACCTGTTTCCGGATAGAAATAAACCTTTACCGGGGCTTTTTTGTCTTCAAACATAACGGGGGCAAGCCCTTCGCGTGTACCGAATTGGGTGATTTGCGCTTCGCCTTTGTAAAGTGTTTTTTTGTTCATGCTGATTTCGATACTGGCTTTTCCCGGGACGTTATAGATAATTCCTTTCATAGATTTTTCTTTCTTCTCTGCCTCCTTCGGATCTAATTCGGGAGCGCGGTCGATGGCTTTTAAATTCATATATACAGGAGCGCCGCCCAAATCGTCGGCGTCTACGATACCGAGTTGGGGAGAGAAACGGAACAGTACTTCCTTATCCAGGTTATCGAAGGGGACGATTGTCACATCGTAATTGCTGGTTTCTTTTGTACGGATTCCTGTAAATAAGTTTGTTAATGCTTTTTCTTGCTCTTCCAGTTGCTGGATAACCAGTTTCATCGCTTCTCCGTCGGGTGGCAGGTTGTCTGCTTCTCCGGTCAGTATATTCATACGGCTTTCCCGGATGCGATAGATCTGTTTGGCTGCTACTTCCGCTTGTCTGGCTGTAGAGCCGGCCATTAGCAATTCTTCTGAAAAGACGGAGGCGTCGGTCACTTTTGCCGGAGCTTGTGTTTTCTTTTTGGCTGCTTCCTGAGCTTCTTCTTCGGGTGCATATTCTGCATTGATGGAACATAGCAGTCCTTCTTCTGTCAAATAGGCGTATGGAGCGACTGTTCCGCCTTTGAACTCAACGATATAGGTGTTGTCTGCATCGGGTACACCTTTATTGGTCAGGCCAATCTTTCCTAATTCGTAATAGACCTTATCTTCCGTAATAGCATCTTTTACTCCTAAATATTTCTCTGCATATTTATAGTAGGGGCCTGCTTTACAGGTTACTTTCGTAACTTCAGCATCAATGACAAGAGATGTTTTAGGGAGTGAATAAGTTATACCGAAATTATTTGCCTTGACAGCATTTTTCTTTACAACTTTTGTCTGCGCCATAATGGGTAAACTGAGGAGCAGACTGGCTATAATGATAAAATTCTTCATATTCTAATCTAAGTTTAATCTCTGATGAATGATTGCACAAAACTATGAAATATTTTGTTAGAAACCAACCGGAGATGCCTCTTTTCCTTTTTAGATTAGAGAAGACATAAAGAAAAGCCTTCGGGCGGAGGAAAAGGAGATCGAGATATTTTGGTCTGGTTAAATACCGCCCGAGGCTGTTCCTTATATATAAAGGAGATTTACACGCAATCTTGTTATTCTATCGTAAATTCACCTGTTAAGTAACCAAGTGCATGCGTTAATGATAATGTATATTTACCATTATCTGCATTTAACAAAACAGAATGGCTTTGCGGTGCAGATGCGGAAATACATTCTTCGTAAACTGTCTGACCGGTTTCGTTGTCTGTCACTTTTACAGTCAGATTGGCAAGCGGATTTACAAAATTAATTGTTAATACTTTACCTTCGATAGAGGCTGTAGGAGGTGCAGGAACAACTGAACGGAAGTCTTCTATACTCCATTCTCCTTTAGTAGGAATGGTATCACAAAATACAAATTGTGTACAAAACATGCCGCACACAATTAAAACCAAAGTTGAAATAAGATGCTTCATAACATTAAATAAGATTAGTATTTAAAAATCAAATTGAGATTTTGGGCAAAGGTAAATTACTCACCTATACAAAGTATGGATTTTTGTTGACAAAAATGTGACAAGTTGTAATGTGTTAGAAATCAGTAATAAAATTGTCGAATTTCTCAGTATTTTGAGGCTCTCCTGTGAATTTTTTATACAGTCTTCTGCGGCATTGTGATACTCCTGAACTTGTGATATGCATAATTGAGGCAATCTTTTTTATTGGGAGTTGCATTTTTACAAGATAACAAATATGTATTTCTTCTATGGATATTTGTGGATATAGTTTGATAAGCCGATTGGTAAAATCAGAATAGGTTGCATCAATCAGCTGATGTAACTCTTCCCATTCACTTGGACTGAGTTGAATGTCATCTTCTCGATGAATCTTTATATATATGGAAGAGTTGTGAAAATCTTTTTCTAATAAGCGAATGGTTCCTTGTTTTTCGAAAATCTGTCTGTTTTCCATTTCAAGCATTAATTTCCTTGCTTCATATAATTGTCTTTCAACTTCACTCATTTCTGCTTGTTGGGAATAAAGTTTTTCTGTCAATATAGAGATTTGTTTCTGGTTATCCTCAATATATTGTTGGCTACGTTTATATTGTTCTTCTTTTATTTCAACTAATCTTTTCTTCTTTTTCTGTTCTTTTTTAAAAAGAAGAGTACTCGTTATTAACAAGATCATTAGAATGATAGAAATTTGATATATGTAGATCATTCTCTTTGCTGCTTTTTTCTCAAATAGGTTTTTCTCTTTTGAAATTCGTTGATAATTAAACATGCTTTGAGTGATTCTTATACTCTTTATATGATTGTTGTTTGTTATGGAATCACGCAATTGTTCATATTCTTGTGTGTATTTGGCATAATCTTGAAATTTTTGTTCCATTAATGCAATTTGAGCTAAACGTTGTAAACTCCCTGCTTTTGTATAAATATAAGGGCTTTCTAAACAAAGGTTTAAGTAATATTTTGCAGAATCTATTTGTTTTGTAAAAAGATAAAGTTTACCTTTAGAAAGATATATAGGATCTATAATATTTTTCTTAGTAGCCAGACTTAGAGCTTTATTAATATATTCATGAGCATCCTTATATTCTCCTTTGTCAAAGTGTAAATTACCTAAACTGAGTGATATAGAGGATATATTATTGGATGTTGAATACTTTAATGCTTTTTGGAAATATAAGATTGCACTATCTTTTTGTTCTATCTGAACATATGTTCGTGCTATGTTACGCAATACAAAAGATATATTTGTCGAATCAAGTTTTGTTTCTTGTTCCAAATAATATAGAGCTTTTTTCTGTATAGGTAAGGCCATATCATATATATCCTGGTAATTATATAATGTCCCTAAGTTGTTACAGATCCGGGCCAGCAAATGGTAGTCTTTTGTGCTTTCTCCTACTTCTAAAGCTCTCAGATAATATTCTTGTGCTTTTAGTGCGTCATATAGATCTGCATTGACGCGTCCCATATAATAATACGCAAGACTTGTTTTATGCGGATCTTTATGTTTCTCAAAATAAGTCGCTGCAATTTTTATTAAAGAGTCTGACGAATGTGTGATGTAATTCAGGTCTTGTGCTTGTGTCAGAAGAAGGCAATAGGTCGCATGACCCTTTTCGGATAATTGATCGATATTTTCCATATTATTCAAGATCAATAATGCGCTGTCAGGTCTTTCTTTCATGACCTTTTCGGCTTCAATTAATCCCGATGCCTGCGGATGGTTGCTGCAAGCGTATGTGGATAATAATAACACAATGGCAACAAGGGCTGTGATATGTTGTAAAAGTTTTCTCATTTCTATCTCCTCCAAATCTGATTCGAATATACTCGTTTTTGGGAAAACTTCTATTTTTTTACTGTAAAATATTGCAATTATTCTATTTAATGTCTTCCTTTTACGTATGAAATTCCTACTGTTATTTACATAGCCCTCATTTATTTATTTTATTTGTTTGAAAGCTTTGCCGAGCATATCTGTGATATCGGTTGCGATCATGCTTTCTTCGGAGCGGTAAACGGCCGCCAGGTCACCGGCTGTTCCATGCAGGAAAACTCCGGCGACAGAGGCTGTTTCGGGCTCGAACCCTTGGGCGAGCAGACCGAGGATGATACCGGTCAGGACATCGCCGCTGCCGGCAGTTGCCATACCCGGATTCCCACAGCTGTTGAAATAGATGTTTCCGGTGGCAGTACAGGTAGCCGTATAAGCTCCTTTTAAGACAACGCATACCTGATGTTCAGTGGCAAAAGCTTGTGCTTTCATCAATCGCTCGTATGAGTTCTTGCTTTCGCCTGCGATACGGTCGAACTCCTTCGGGTGCGGTGTAAGGATACTGCGGGGAGGAATCCGTTTCAGCAGATCTTTGTTGGCAGCAATCAGATTGAGGGCGTCGGCATCGAGTACGAGAGGCTTATCTGTTACTTGAAATAAATGTTCCAATGCTTTTGCCGAGTCGGCATGTTTTCCCAATCCCGGTCCGATTCCGATAGCGGAGTAAGGTTTGATATCGGAGACAAAGGTGAAATGTTCCTGGTTCGGGTCCAGATCGACCATTGCTTCCGGGAAAGCCGTTTGCAGAATCTGTTCGCCCCGTTGCGGGATATGGACGGTTAGCAGACCGGCACCGCTTCTCAGGCAGGCGCGGGCGGATAAAAGGGCGGCTCCCATTTTTCCATGGCTTCCGGCTATCAACAAAGCGTGTCCGAATGTCCCTTTATGCGAAAAGCGTTTGCGAGGTTGGAAAACGGCGGCAATGTCTTCTTCGGTGATTTGAGTAAACTGTGTCGGTGTGTTTGCTATAATATCCGGATGCAGAAGAATATCCAACACTTTCCATTCGCCGACATATTCCGCGTTTTCCGGCAACAGGAAAGCCAGCTTCGGGAAACCGAACGTCAGCGTCAGGTTGGCGCGGATAATCGATTCCGGATCATTCTTCCGGTTATCCTCACCGAAGAGTCCGGAAGGAATATCTATCGAGACAATGGTTGCTTCCGACTGGTTGATGTATTTGACCATTGCAGCAAAACCACCTGTCAACGGTCGGTTGAGGCCGGAGCCGAACAAACCGTCTATCACGATGTCCCGTTCGTCCAGTTCGGGCGGAACGAAATCGTCTACGACTTCCGTAAATTCGATCTTTTCCATGCCGAGTAAGCGCTGCTTGTTCTGCTCGCAGTCATCGGAAAGGCGCATGGTCGGGTTAAACAGATAGGTTTCCACCCGGTAACCGGCATCTGTCAGCATACGGGCAACGGCCAGTGCATCAGCACCGTTATTACCTTGTCCGGCAAATACGATAATACGGGTTTGTTTCGAATAGCGACGGCAAAATTCGCTGGTGAATACGGTTGCTGCACGTTCCACTAAATCGACTGAACTGATCGGTTCGTTCTGGATCGTGTATTTATCAAGCTCTCTGACTTTGTCTGTTGAGAATATCTTTATCATAACTGTTTGTAGTCTTGTTTTCTGCTTACAAATGTAGATATATTACTTGTCTCTTGAAAGAAAAGTAACCAAAAGTTCAAGGTTTAACCGGCCGGGTCAGGAGAATAGTAGCATGAACCGGCTGCCTGCTCCGTCCTCCGATGTAACGGTCAGATCGCCTTTGTGCATGTGCATGATTTGGCGGGATATACTCAGTCCGATGCCGGAGCCGGATGGCTTGGTGGTGAAGAAAGGAATGCAGATGCGCTCTTGCACATCTGCCGGGATACCGGTTCCGTTGTCGCTAACCCGGATAAAGGTTTTGCCTTCTTCGTTGATCCCGGCGGAGAGTTCGATTTGCGGATCGGGACAGTCTCGGGTCGCATCCTGCGCGTTCTTAATCAGGTTGATCAGTACCTGTTCGATCAATCCCTTGTCGGCTATGACCTGCAAATGGGCTGTTGCAGGAAGCACTTTCAGTATGTTTTCCTGCTCCTTAAACAACAGGCGGATATCATTAAGTAGTCCGTTGACCGGGATAATTTCCGGGACAGGTGTCGGGATGCCGGCCACTTTCCTGTAGCTCTCTACGAACCGCACCAGGCCGCTGCTCCTGCGGTAAATCGTTTCGACGGCCTGGTTGGTTTCTTCCCGCTCTTCCGTGTCGGGTATGGTTTCGTCCATGTATTTATTCCGGAGCAGTTCCGACAGGGAGACGATTGGAGTCATGGAGTTCATAATCTCGTGTGTCAGCACTCGGATCAGCTTCTGCCAGGCTTCCGTCTCCTTGTTTTCCAGGACGGAACGTATGTTTTTCATGCTGACGACCCTTAGTGGCTTACCCAGTACGACGAACGATATGGAAGAGAGGATCAGTTGTGAGTAGTCTTCCTTTCGCCGGACTTGCAGGATAGACAGCTCGCCGGGCTGCAACGTGCGCAGGCGGGCGGGAAGTTCCGGATGATAAGCCGCCAGGTCGTCTATCGTTTCAGCGAAGTTCAGTCCGGTTTGTATCTTAAAAGCTTGGTTCATCCATTCCACCTGTCCGCTTTCGGTGTAGACGAAGACCGAAAGGTCGATATGGTTCGCCAATGCCTGGAAATATTGCAGTTGGCTTTCTTTCTCCTGCAGGTGTTTTTTGTAGTGCTGCAAAGCCTCTTCCATTGCGTTGACCAGGTCAGGCGGAATCTCGCCACCCTGTTCCTGCAAAGAAGTGCCGGAGGCGAGGAAGTCGGAGTAGCGCATCGACCAGATGAATTGCCTGAACAGTCGATCGCTGCGTTCCATCAGTCGGAACAGGTAGTAAACTTCGATCAGGAGCAGTCCGAATGTCACAGCGGCAGATATCCTGAATCCGTTGGCAACCAGAAGCCCGAAGACCACGCTGGTCGCCAGTAACAGGATGACTGATCCGGCTGTTTTTTTCGTGTAACGTTTCATAGCCCGTATTTTTCCAATCTTCTGTATAGAGAAGTGCGGGTGATACCGAGCAGGCCGGCCGCTTGTGTCATGTTGCCTGCGCAATGGCGCAACACTTCCTGTATGGTGCTTTTTTCCAGTTCTTCGAGGTTGAACTTCCCCTCTTTATCCTGGGAGGCGGAAACCGGGAGGCGGAGCATGAAATCGTCATATTGCAACTCTCCGGTTTCGGAAAGGATCACGGCGCGTTCGACGACGTGTTGCAGTTCGCGCACGTTTCCCGGCCAATGATACTGTTTCAGGAGTTGTAGCGCTTCACCGGAGAATCCTCCGATCTCCTTTTTATACTTCCGGCTGTAGCGTCTCAGGAAATGCCGGGCCAGCAATGCGACGTCGTTTCCCCGTTCGCGCAACGGCGGGATCGTTATCTCGATCGTATTGATCCGGTATAACAGGTCTTGCCTGAAACGTCCTTCCTGCACGGCGGCATGCAGGTCTGTGTTGGTTGCCGAGATGAGGCGGATGTCGACCGGCGTCTCTTGCGTCGAACCGACACGGTTTATTTTGCGTTGTTCGATAACAGTCAGTAGTTTGGATTGCGCCACGAGTGGCAGGTTGCCAATTTCGTTCAGGAAGAGCGTGCCGCCGGATGCAATCTCGATCCGTCCGGGTTTGCTTTTGTCTGCATCCGTAAATGCTCCTTTCTCGTGGCCGAACAGTTCGCTTTCGAATAGTTCGTGCGGGATGCTCCCCAAGTCGATCGGGACAAACGGCTCTTTCCTGCGTCCGGACTGCTGGTGAAGTGTGTAAGCAATCAGGTCTTTTCCCGTTCCGTTTTCGCCTTGCAGCAGGATGTTGGCATCCGTATCCTTCAGCTTTTCGAGCGTCCGGAACACGTTTTGCATGACGGTGGATTCGCCGATGATTTCAATTTCAGGTTCCGAAGAGGTCAGTGCCGACTTCTGCTCCTTTAGTGTCCGTACTTCCGAACGGCTGAGACTAAGCTCGAGGGCGGTTGAAACTGTCGCCAGCATTTTCTCGTTCTGCCAGGGTTTCGGAATGAAATCGGTTGCTCCGGCTTTAATGGCGCGTACGGCTTTTTCCGTGTCCGAATAGGCGGTGATCAGGATGACGACTGTTCCGGGCGATATCTCCCGTATCCGTTCCAGCCAGTAGAATCCTTCTTTCCCGCTGACCGCGTCGGCCGTGAAGTTCATGTCCAGCAGAACAACATCGTACTGGTTTCTCGATACCAGCCGGTTAATCTCTTTCGGATCGGAACAGGTCGTGATACTCTCTACCCGGGGGCGAAGTAACATCTTTAAAGTGAATAGGATATCCTCATTGTCGTCTACTATCAGAATCTTTCCTTGCCGTGTTGCCATGGTTTGTTAATTGATTTCAGACTCCAAACATACAGATAATTTGTGTATTCCTGGTATTTTTCGATTAAAGTTTGGCATGCTTCCGGATATTCTTCGTATCTGGCAATAACTGAACTTATCTAATTATTTGAAAGAAATCATCAAAACAACTAACACCTACCACCTTTTGCATTTATATTATTGATAACTATGTGATTACCGGGTGTTAGGTGGGTGTTAGGTCGCCTTTTTTACCGACACCACCTGACACCCGACCAACATACTGTTATCTATCTGCTTTGCTTCGTAGGAAACTAATCTGTTTCTTACTATCAACTAAGTCAAAGCATACAGTAAAC
>URZO01000130.1 GCA_900552465.1 uncultured Parabacteroides sp.
AACTTTGTTAACCTTAAATCTAATACTATTATGAAAAAACCACAATGCAAAGATACAGGCGTCAAGCCCTTTTGTCAAGCCCTTTTGTCAAGCCCTTTTGTCAAGCCCTTTACAGACAATATTTGTTAAGTCTGAAGCTTCTTTTCGACAAAAAGTGTTAGAAAGCTCAAAGCTTAATACAAAGGCGTCAAATTCTGCTAAAATTAACACTTTTACAATCCCAAATCAGAGAGAAAGACGTTCTTTCAGGAGCTTATAACCGCCACTGCTTGCCCGCAGACAAACGCCGTTTTTAAGCCGGACCTGGTAATTTTCTTTTCCGAACAGTTCCACCCGCAAAATCTGTTCGGTATTGACGATACAGGAACGATGAATCCGCACAAATACCGTAGGAGGAAGGTGTGTCTCAAAATATTTCATCGTCTGCTCTTTCACGAATTGCCCTTCCGGAGTAAAGAGCGTGACATAATCGCCTCCGGCCTGCAGGTATAACAGCTCATCCAGATGAATGATATGAATACGGGAACCGTCTTTCACGGAGACCCGGTCCAGGAAAGCCTCTTCGGCCTGCGCCGTATCTTCCTCTTTCAACTCTACCGCCTTTATCTCGGAAGCCTCTTCAAACTCCTGCTCATCGGTCCGGTTCATCCGGTACCATTGCAACAGGATGATCCAGCACAAGATACCGAAAACCAGACGAAGGGGTAGCGTGTGGATAAAATCGCCGGTGGTTCCCTGTTCCAACAACACCTGCAGTTCAAATGCTCCGGCCAGGCTGATTGCCTGAACAAGCACGGCCAGTGCAACCTGTATCTGCAAGGCGTGGATAGTTCCGTCGACATATCCATATAGGAAACCTGCCACTGCCAACAGTCCGACAGAAACCAAACTATCCAGACAGGCATTCCACAATCCCTCCTGCCCGTAGCAAAACAGGAGCCATGCATAAACCATCCACGCCACTACCGCCAGGGTAATCCCTATTATGCGGTTAACGACCGATTCTATAAATGGATGCGTCTGCATAAATCAACTTTTAAACTCGATACCTCCGAAAGAGACTCTTCCTCTTACTAAGAGTACATGTTCCTTATCAATTTCTATGGATGTATTGTATCGCTTATCGTCACACCCGCCGATAAGTGCATCGATCTGCGTTTGCAAATTCCAGTCCGAAGGCAGATAAATCTCTACCCCGCCAAAGGTGCAGTCTACGTCTATTGCAGTCTGTGTAGCTTCCAGCCTTGTCCGGCGCAGGTCCAGGATAGTCCCGCCGAATGTATTCTTAATCCGGGCCCCTCTGAACACCGGATCCAACACAATCTGCCGGACGGAACCAAACGTATTATCCGAAACCACATACCCATCCTGCGAGCTGTAAACCTCTTTGGCATATTCCGTCCTTCCGTCCCAATGGCGACGGGAGGCATGATGCCGCGGCTTAAAAAGAATCATGAGTCCTATTGCAATGAGAAAGATCGGCCAAAATGCGTTATCCCACTCCCTCCCCATACTGGTTATTTCGGGTAACAAAAAATAAACACCGATAGCGATCGTAACAAAACCTCCTATAAAATGCCGCTTAATCAGGTTCACGACACCAACCACAACCAGCAACATCTGCCACGACACCAGAATATCGAAAAGATAAGAATCGATCAGCCCAAAATTCCTTCCGAGATAAAGCAACCCGACTATAATAAATACAGCGGCAGTCGCAAGCGTATTCAGTCTCCTGTGGTGAGGGAAGCCACCTCTATAAAAATTTCCCTGTTGATTTGTTTCCATACTCATTCAATTTTAATTTGCTGCAAAACTACGGTCAGCGAGTCACTTACGCAATAGAAACACGGCCGGTAACGGGTAAATCCCGACGAATGCCGGAGTATTCCCGATAAAAATACCACAGTTTTTGCAAAAAATACGCTTTCTATTCCAATTATTTCCATGTATTTACCCACTCACATATTCTGACTAAATACAGGATGACCGTAAATCTAAAAGCCACAAAACAGTTTTGTTTCTCATTTTTTATTCCTTTCTTTGCCACCCAAGGGCTGAAATATAAACAATACAAAGAAATGAATTCTGAGACGGAAATCATTGCAGGGCTGAAAGCAGGCAGAGAAGAAGCATATAAATACATATACGACCGGCAATACAAAATCCTTTGTATTATCGCCCGGGAATATGTAAACGATATCTTCATTTCCGAAATGATTGTCAGTGATGTTATCTTTTCCCTCTGGAAAAACCGGGAAGCACTGGATATTAATCAATCTTTACGCAGCTACCTGATCAAAGCTGTAAGTAACCGATGTCTCAACTATATTTCTCAATCGGAAAGGCATGAGACGGCAAAATCCTATATCGGAGATATCCTGGAAAAAGAACAAGTCGATAATTATGAGAGCCATCACGACTATCCTTTATCCATACTGATAGAAAAAGAGCTGGACCTCAAAATAAAAGATTGCATTGCATCTTTGCCGGAATTAACCCGCCGGATTTTTTGCCTGAGCCGCTTCAATAACCTGAAATATGAAGAAATTGCCACTCAACTCAACGTATCCATCGATGTTGTCAAATACCATATCAAATCTGGATTATCACATCTGAGAAAAGGTTTAAAAGACTATTTACCTCTGTTTTTAATCATTTTTCTTTCTTTCGGAAAATAATGCCACTTTTCGTTTACCCTAAGTTTATTCTCGTTTGTCTTTATTATAGAGCAGGAAAATATGGCAACAAACATTCAACATAAGGATTATTGGTTAAACCTGATAATGGACCGGTTCACTGGTGCAATTTCAGAAGATGCGGATCTTCGCCTCGAAGCATGGCTGGCTACATCAAATGAGAACAGGGTATACTATGAGGATTTACACAAAATGTGGAATTCTCTCAATATTCTTCAAGAGGAAGAACAATATGACTCAGAACGTGCTTTCCGGCTTTTCAAAGAACGTGTCGGGATGGAAAAAGAGACTCGCCGTCAACCGGTAGCCAAATCACATTCTTTCAAGTTAAAGAGAACACTTTCGTATGCGGCTATATTAATACCTCTTATTATACTTAGCTACTTTACCTATCAATATTACAACCTTTATGCAGAAAAGCAAAAAGCACCTCTGCTGTCGGAAGTTGTAGTACCAAACGGCTCAAAGACGATGCTAACACTTCAGGACGGGACGAAAGTCTGGCTAAATGCCGGTTCCAAATTAGAGTATGATTCCAATTTCGGAAAAGAAAATCGTCTGATTAAACTATCGGGAGAGGCATACCTCGAAGTAACAAAAAATAAAGAATGTCCTTTTATCGTTGATGCGGGAGAAGTTAAGGTCCGGGTACTGGGCACAAGTTTCAATGTTTGTGCCTATAAAGGCAATGAAGATATAAAGGTAGCCTTGCTGCAAGGTTCCGTCGAAATGGAGACGGACAACGGAACAATGCTGAAGCTGAAACCGAAAGATATTGCTCATTTCAATACCAATACCAAGAAAACAGAAATCTGCCACAATAAAAATTGCTCTCTAAACAGTATTGGATGGATCGACAACAAATTGGTCTTTAACGGGGAGAGTTTCGAACAAATCACATACACATTGGAGAGGACCTTCAATGTAAAAATCAACATCCATCGCGAATCGGTAAAAAAGCGCTGCTTCATCGGTGATTTTGTCAACAATGAGACGATAGAACAAATATTCAAGGTGATGTCGTCCGACGAAAAATTCAATTATACGATCAAAGGGAATATAATAGACGTTTATTAATTCATATATTGTTTCACCTTAAAATCATTGTTTGCCTATGAAAAGATAATTGCATACAAAAACAAATCGGAGAATGCTGCAACACTCCCCGATTTTGAGAATAGATTTAAACTTCTGATTACTAACTTTAAATCCGATACAAATGTACAAAAAATATCAGGATATAGGAATATTATACCTATTTACAAGCAGAAATAAGGCCTTAAATTTTATGAGGATAACACTTCTACTACTCTTTCTCGGAATGTTTACTGTATCTGCAACAGTTTATTCACAAGATACCCGGGTCTCCATTACAGTCAGGGACAAAACAGTCAATGATGTTTTCGCTGAAATAAAGGCGCAAACAAACTACTCATTCTGGTTTGATGTAAAAGATGTCGACATCAATCGCAAAGTTTCTATCCAAGCGGAAAATGAAACGGTAAAAGCTGTTTTATCAACTATACTGAAAGGACAGGGGCTGAACTTCAGATTGAAGGATAATCATATTATTATCTCAAAAAATGAGATTCAGAACTCATCTGCCGAAACTGGTGTCCTTCAGGATAACAAAAAAATATCCGGCACGATCAAAGATGAAAGAGGTGAACCGATCGTCGGAGCCAATGTTATCGTAAAAGGCAGCACTATCGGGAACACTTCGGATATCGAAGGCAAATTCATCCTGGAGGTTCCGGAAAACGCAACACTACAAATTTCTTACATCGGATATCTATCCCAGGAAATCAAAGTAGGTAAAAAGAATGTGTTTGACATCACGCTCATCGAAGACTCGGAGAACCTGGACGAGGTCGTGGTTATCGGTTACGGTACCATGAAAAAGTCAGACCTGACCGGAGCTGTTTCCAGTGTAAAGGGAGATAAGATCTCCGCTATTGCCTCAAACGACATTACAGACATCCTTCAGGGGAAAGTTGCCGGCATGAACATTACTTCAACATCAGAAGTCGATAAATCCGGAAGTATCCGTATCAGAGGCAGCCGCTCCCTGAAAGCCAGCAACGACCCTTTGGTTATTATCGACGGAGTACCGGGACACATGGAAGCCGTAAACACAAACGACATCGAATCCATTGAAGTGCTGAAAGATGCAGCCAGTACCGCTATTTACGGTTCGAGAGGGGCTAATGGCGTCATTATGATTACGACCAAAAAAGCGAAAGAACAACAAACCCGCATCTCGTATAACGGATATATCGGTATCAGTGTTCCCAATCTGGTTAAGATGCAAAGTGGTGACGAATATATCCAGTTCCGCCGTGACGGCTACCGGTACAGAAACGGATGGGATCAACCCTTTACCGACGAAGATGTGTTCGAACCCGCTGAACTGGAGGTAATAAAAAACCGCAATTTCACCGACTGGATAGACTTATTATACCGGAACGGACAGACACAAAGTCATTACGTCAGCCTGAGTGCCGGAAATAAAGCGACCAAACTCCATTTGGGATTGAATTATACCAAGGACGAAGGTTATTCCAAAATCAACTACAAAGACAAATTTAATCTTACATTGAATTTAGATCATGAGGTTAACAAATACGTTTCAGTTGGTTTATCGGCTCGCCTGCAAAACAACAAAAGTCAGGGAATGACCAAGTTTGAAGAAAAACTGCAGTACATGACTCCGCTTGCGATACCTTATAAAGAGGATGGAACACTCAACTACTATCCGGCCCCGCAAAACACTTCCGGATATAACGTACTGGCTAATTACGGGAAAGAAAATTATACAAACGAGTTTGACAAGAATGCGGCCTACCTGACCGGTTACCTGAATATCCGCTTCTCGAAACACCTGAACAACCGGGCTAATATTTCGTATAATATAATCGACCGTAAAAACGGTTACTTCTACGGGGAAAACTCGTATGAACGTAAAGGAACTGTACCACTGGCAGGAAAAAGCTACCAGAATGAAACCGAATATACATTCAACGACATCCTTTCGTATGACAACAGTTTCGGAGAACATCATCTCGTACTGGACGGAGTATTCGAAGCAACCGGTTATACCAGAGAGACCGGCGAAATGAGCGGCGAAAACCAACCGGTATCTGCAACGACATACCACAATCTCGGAACCGCAGCCGAGAACCTGAAGATAGGCAGTAGCTACCAGAAATGGACGTTAGCCTCTTTCCTTGCTCGTGCCCGCTGGGACTTCAAAGGAAAGTATTATGCGAATGTGGCAGTACGTGCCGACGGATCTTCCCGCCTGGCAGCAGGAAACCAATGGGCCTTTTTCCCTTCAGGCGGTGTAGCGTGGCGCATTTCGGAAGAGGAGTTTTTCGGGAAGAGAGACTGGCTCAATTCTTTAAAGTTGCGCGCTTCATACGGAGCTGTCGGTAACTCCGCTATCGATCCATACCAGACCATTGCCGGATTAGATAAATATCCTTATTTATTCGGTGAAGATGCAGGAGATAAATTCTTTGCTTACCGTCCTTCCATGATACCGAACAAGGACCTCGGCTGGGAAATTTCCAGAACGACTAATCTCGGCATTGACTTCGGTTTATGGGACAACCGGATTTCCGGATATATCGAAGGATATATCACCAAAACCAGTGATCTGCTTATGGAACGTACATTACCATTCTTTACCGGTTTCTCCAAAGTATGGCAGAATATCGGTAAAACCGAGAATAAGGGAATCGAGCTGAATATCCAGGCCAGTACATTAAAAACCAAATCATTTTCATGGGATACCGGAGTAACTTTCGCCCGTAACTGGAATAGAATTACAGAGTTATTGGGAGGAGGTGATATTCGTAACAATTCCTGGTTTATCGATGAACCGCTACAAGTGTGGTACGATTACGAAAAGATTGGAATATGGCAGCTTGGAGAAGAAGATGAAGCCAAAAAGTATGGTGCGACACCCGGTGATATAAAGGTGAAAGACCGAAACGAAGACGGTTCTATCGGAGAACTGGATAAAATAATACTCGGACAGAAAGAGCCCAAAATCATCGCATCTCTTTCAAATTCATTCCGCTGGAAAGCGTTCGACGCCTCTATAAACCTGAATATGAGTTTCGGAAGTTTAATTCATCCGAATACCTATGCCGGATTGATTACACGCGACGGCCTCCGCTGGATGCCTTCCAACTTCAATTATTGGACACCGGATAACCCGACTAACGAATATACCCGTGCCGATAAGTTAAGCGGATATGACCCGTTTGCCGGTACATCCGGTTACATGAAAGGCGATTATATTAAAGTCCAAGATATCACATTGGGATATGATTTCAGTAAGATCATGCCTAAAAACTGGAAAATACTCCGGGCCCGGTTGTATGCACAAGTCCGGAACCTCGGTTACATCTATAAAGCATGTAAAGATGACGTTAGTCCGGAAGCACCGGATTTCGACTATAACATTCCGACAACCTATACGATGGGTATAAATATTGACTTTTAAACGATTAAAGATATGAAACTTAAATATCGGATATTTACAATAATACTGGCAGCCGGGACTTTTTGTTCCTGTGCCGATTTTCTTTCTGAAGATCCAAAAGGTAATATAACCACAAATTATTCGGAAACGGAAGAAGGTTGCGAAAAACTGGTTTTAAGCCTTTATAATACACACCGGGATTTCATCGAAAGGCTCTGGTTATTCGGCTCTATGGGGGCGGATGAACAATTGGTAGCTGTCAACGGAAACGACTGGCGCTATTTCGGGGAGTATTTCGACACGCAAATGATAAACAACGGATGGAATCGTGATTTCTGGAAGAACTTATATAATTCATTGAACGTCGCCAATCTTGCCACCGAAATTATAGAAACGGCAGATATCAGAAAAGAAGAAAAACGAGCTGAGCTAAAGGCGGAAGCACATGCCCTCCGGGCCTTTTATCTCTGGATCATCGTTGAAACATACGGAGACGGCGCTCATTTCAGCATCGAAAGTACCAGCGGTGTAAAAACAATTGGCTATCAACCGGGAACAGGAGCATTCTACAAGCAGATACTTGAAGATTTGAACATTGCTTCTTCAGGACTGAAATCGCCTCAGAACAGCCAGTGGGGACGGATGAACGAGGGTATCCGTAAATTCATCCAGATGAAAGTGTTGATGTCATTAGCCGGATATTCAGACGATGTTATTTCAAAAGCCGGATATACCAGACAGAACTGCTATACGGATGCATTGGCATTGGCGACATCGCTCCGATCTGATTACAAATATAAATTGCTGGACGATTATACACAGATCTTTGATGTGGACAACCAGATCAATGATGAAATCATCTGGTCCGTCCAATATTCGACCGACAAGACATATACCGAAGGAGGCGACTATGGCTTACACCGTTATGGAGTCGGCTGGTACAACAAATCGGCTGTCGACAATAAAGCCATTACAACATTATGGAGCCATTCGTTATATTACGGTCGTGAATACCGCTGGTCCATGCCTTCCTTATTTATGATCCAGAATTTCAATCAATACGATAAACGTCTGTATGGCTCTTTGCAGGAATACTGGTGCTGGATACCTAACGACTGGAATCAAAAACCGGACTATTCCGACACGGTATTAATCCGGCATTTCCGGACCGTAACGGACGAAGAAGTTGAGGCTGGACGGAGAAGAGCGGAAACGCACCCGCTGGGGCATGAACTGTTTGTCGAAGGGCTTAACCACATGTACGATATGCAAACAGGCGAACCGACCATGAACGGACGCTCCTGTTATCATACCAATCTGAAATATCTGGACTCTTCACGGGAATTTGCAAAAGATGAGAAGGGACACAAAGACCATATATGGTTCAGACTGGGAGAGGTTTATCTGGCTGAGGCCGAGTTAAACATGTATCTTGGAAACAAACAAAAAGCAGCGGACTTAATCAACGAATTGCGGAAAAGGGCGTTAACTGAAGGACATGAAGAGGCATTGAAGGTTACTCCGGATATGATTACACTCGATTTTATTCTGGACGAATATATGCGCGAACTAAGTATGGAAGGTTTCCGGTGGTATACGTTGAAACGGACCGGTAAGTTACTGGAACGTGCCTTAAAATACAATCCGGATGTAAAAGATAAGATGAAGCCTTACCATATCAGCCGGCCGATTCCACAAAACGAAGTGGATGTCGTCACCAACAAAGATGAATTCCAGCAACTGCCGGATTACAGGAAATAATTGTTTAATCATTAAATATCATGACAATGCATAACACAACAAACCAAATGTCAAGAAGACATTTTTTAGCAGCAACAGGGGCAATAGCCGGAACGGTACTGCTCAATCCATTATCTGAAATAAAAGCAGAAACCGCCGGTATTACGAGACCTACAGGCAAAAAACTCCGCCTTGCCATTGTCGGGACAGGAGGCCGTGGCACATCCATGTGGGGACGGGATCTAATGAGAAGTTATCCCGACTATATAGAGTTTGTAGGCCTTTGCGATAAAAACGAAGGACGCGTGGAAACAGGGAAGAAGATTATTGGAGCTTCCTGCCCTACTTATACAGACTTTGAAAAGATGATGGGCGAGACCAAGCCGGATGTACTGATCGTTACGACGATGGACAGTACGCATCATCAGTTTATTATCCGTGGAATGGAACTCGGTGCTACCTCTATGTCCTTTTCACCAACATTTTCTCTTTTCAAATTATCTAATGCACCTGCTAATAGCTTAGAAGTTATAAACTCATTAAATCTTGCTACAACAATACCGATTTTTATATTTTCTGCTACTAAATTTCCTTCAAAAGTGTTCATTTATTTTTCCTCCATATTCAAAATGTGTCCCATTCGGTCTTTCTTTGTCTTTAGATAAAAACTATCATAAGGATTTGCTTCTATTTCAATCGGTACTCTGCTTGAAATTTTCATTCCATAATCTTCTAACTGATAAACTTTATCAGGATTATTTGTAAGTAAATGCAATGATTTTATTCCCAAATCTCTTAAAATCTGTGCACCGATATAATATTCTCTTAAATCGCCTTGAAATCCTAATGCAAGGTTGGCGTCAAGTGTATCCATACCGTTATCCTGTAAATGATAGGCTTTTAGTTTATTGACAAGCCCGATACCTCGTCCCTCTTGTCGCATATAAAGCAATACACCAGAACCATTTTCTGCAATCATTTTCATTGCTTTATCTAACTGCTGTCCACAATCACAGCGTAAAGAGCCAAAGGCATCTCCTGTTAAGCACTCTGAGTGGACACGACATAGCACATCGTTTCCATTATTCAAATCTCCCATAACCAATGCAACATGATGGTCTCCATTCAATTTATTGATATAACAATGTGCTTTGAAATTCCCATATTTTGTAGGCATTTCTACAACCGAAACACATTCTACAAGCAAATCATATACTTTTCTGTATTCCTGTAATTCTTTTTGCGTCAATGATATGCCCCCTGTTCCGTAATCGATTGCGATTTTTAGTTTTTGTTTAACAACCTGTGTTGTCCGTTTTTACTGACTATATACAAATATTCCGGTGTATCTTTTT